>CAZHIK010000548.1:0-6455 GCA_964532635.1 uncultured Enterobacterales bacterium | reverse complement strand
GGACCATGAACTCCTTGAGGATGTCGTTCTGGATGGTCCCGGCCAGTGCCTTGTGCTCGACGCCCTGCTCCTCGGCCGCCACGATGTACAGCGCCATGATGGGCAGCACCGCGCCGTTCATGGTCATGGACACCGACATCTGATCCAGCGGGATGCCGTCAAACAGGATGCGCATGTCCTCGAGTTGATCGATGGCCACGCCGGCCATGCCTACGTCACCCGCCACCCGGGGATGATCGGAGTCGTAGCCGCGGTGGGTGGCCAGGTCGAAGGCGATGCTCAGGCCCTTCTGGCCCGCCGCGAGGTTGCGCCGGTAGAAGGCGTTGCTGTCTTCGGCGGTGGAGAAGCCCGCATACTGACGCACGGTCCAGGGCCGGCCCACGTACATGGTGGCGTACGGACCCCGCACGAAAGGGGCGAAGCCCGGCCAGGCACCCAGGTGGGGGAGATCCCGCACGTCCGCCGCGGTGTACACCGGCTTGACGGGGATGCCTTCCGGAGTGAGCCAGGCGCCGTCGGGATCGCGACCCGCAGCGGCAGCGCGCTCTCGCCAGGCGGCGGAGTCGGCACCAGGAGCCGCGGGGAGCGGAAGATCGACGAAGTTCGGGATCGAGCTCATGCCTGCACCCCCAGGTCACGCTGCAAGCCGGTGAGGACACCCAGCACGTCGCAGCCGAGGAAGATGAAGCCACCCACACCCGCCGCCTCGTAGGCGGCCTGGTGCTCACCGGGGCGGCCGGCGAGCAGCACACGCTGGACACCCGCGGATCGCAGGGCCGGGGCCAGGGTGGGGACCATGTCGGGGTAGAACGGGTCTGGCCCACAGATCACCGCAGCCACCGCCCCCTGCTCCGACACGGCCAGGGCGCAGGCCTCGGCGGCCGCCTCGGCGCTGTCGAAGCCGTCGTTGCCCAGCACCTCGAAGCCGCCGGCGCCCAGGAAGTTGCCTGACCACAGCGCCCGCACCCGGTGCTTGGGGATGGGGCCGAGGTTGGCGAGAAAGACCCGCGGTCGGTGGCCGTGGTCGGCCAGGTAGGCGTCGGCCGCGTCGCGCAGGGCCTCGTAGGGGGCCGAGGCCCGCAGGGCCGGCAAGGCCACACAACGAGCCGGCTCGCTGCCCCTCCACAGGGCCTGGGAGATGGCTCCGAGGGTGGCGCCGTTGGCGGCCGCTTCCACCGCGGCCCGCATGGCCAGGCCCTGGCCCACCGCAGCTGCGCTGACGGGCTCGAGGCTCACCATGGGGTGATCGGCCCGCCAGGCGGACAGGGCGCAGCCCGCCAGATCGGCCAGATCGTCGATGGGCGGAGCCTCGCGCTCCACGGGCTCTTCGGCGATGTTCGGGAACTCGCTCACCCCGGTGATGGGGTCCTTGCGCCTGGCCACCGCCTTGGCTCGACCCGCGGCCGGGGCGGCGATGCGATCGGCGAGCCAGCCGCTGTCCAGGGCACGGGCCATGCCGCCCGCCGCCTCGATGGCCTGCAGCTCGGCCCAGCCGGCCTCGACCAGCTGATCGGTGAGGGCCTCCACATACCAGGAGCCGCCCGCCGGATCGGCCACGGCGTGCAGGTGGCTCTCCTCGCGCAGCAGCAGTTGGGTGTTGAAGGCGATGCGCCGCGAAAAGTCATCGGGAGCACCGATGGCCTCGTCGTAGGGGCCCGCGTGGACGCTGTCGGCGCCACCCACTGCCGCGGCGAAGCACTCGGTGGTGCTGCGCAGCATGTTGACCCAGGGGTCCCTCACCGTGCGATCCGCGGGAGATGTGCGGGCATGGATGACCATGCGGCCGGCATCCGGGGAGCCGCCGCAGGCCGCCACCACACGGGCCCACAGGGCCCTGGCCGCGCGCAGCTTGGCGACCTCGGCGAAGATATCGGTGCGCAGGGCGAAGACGAAGAGCAGCTGCCCCGCTGCGCGATCGACGCCGAGGCCGTGGGCTTCCATGGCCCGCAGGTAGGCCACGCCGGTGGCCAGGGCGACGCCCAGCTCCTGAACGGCGCTGGCGCCCGCGCTGTGGCAGGGCACGGTGCTGACGTGAGCGGCCCGCAGGCCTGGGGCCTCGGCGCTGCACCAGGCCGCCAGATCGGCGAGCTGATCCAAGGCCGCCTCGAGGGAGCCCGGGAGCTGCCCGTCGGCCGCCAGAGCGCCCAAGGGGTCCATGCCCAGGGAACCGCACAGGCTCTCGGGCTTCGCACCCCGGATCTCGGCAGCCGCCACGTGGAGGGCCGCGGTGGGCAAGCCGCTGGCGCCAGCGTCGAAGCTGACCGCCACGCCACCCAACTCCACGGGCTCGAGCAGCGCCCGCATCTCGGCCAGACTGGCCACCATGGTACCCCCCACGCCAGCCGAGGCCAGGGCGTGGGTGGCGTCGTGGTCGCTTCCTCCTCGGGCCGCGCCGTCGAGGCACAGCCACACCGAGCGCACACCACGGCTCAGATCGGTGGCCATGGCCCGGGCGTTGGCCTCGGGCTCCGGGTAGGCGTAGTGCTGCCGCAGGTCCCAGCCAAGCTGAGGATCGACCACCGCCTCGCCCCCTCGGGTGAAGGGCGCCACGCCCGGCACCCCTGCCACGTCCGCCAGGGGGCCGCTGGGGCCGTACACCGGCTGGACCGCGATGCCTTCATGGGTGCGGGTGACCAGCTTCTTGTCGAAGGGTGCTCCGCGGAGGGTGGCCTCGGCGGCCGCCTTCCAGTCATCGTAGCTCCGGGCGGGGTACCCACCCTGTTCCTCGCTCGCCATGTGCTCAATCCTGGGACGAAGGGGCATGGAGGACTAGCCCCGGGTCCTCGGCGTCGCAAGCCTCAGCCTGCCAGCAAGGCGAGCGGGATCAGCCGCGGTTCGCCTGAGCCACCAAGGCCGCCACAGCGTCCTGCAGCTTGGTGACCTGGGCCTGCAGCCGGTGGGCCTCGTCCCGCTCGGCGCGCAGCTCCTCACGCAGGTAGCTGACCACCCGCAGCAGGTCGTCCACCTCGGCGTCCTCATCGTCGAGCTGGCGCACGTGGGTCGCCTGCCCGGCCGCGGGAAGGGACAGCACCTCCCCTTCGTCCCAGCGGCTGCAGTCGTCGCTGGGCTCGACAACCCCGAGGGGCTCGGACAGCCCTGGGACGTCGTAGAAGCCGCTGTGCTCCACCCGGGTGTCCCGCTCGGGGTACGCCTCCGAGGGGCGCACCGAGTCCATGGCCGAGGACGGGCGCCAGCGGGTTCGCCGCACCCCTGGCTCGGTGGCGGGCTCCGTGGAAGGAGCTCGCCGTCGTCTGCGCCGGCGCCGCCAGGGCCGCTCGAACTCCAGCTCGTCGGTGTCCAGCGAGAAGAACGGGCTCTGCTCCACCGGGGTGAGAGTGATGTGCACCCAGGTTCCCCCAGGGGGAAGCTCGCGCAGCGACCGCGGGTCGCCGGGCCACAGCTCGAACTTTGCGTTGTCGGCCAGCTCGAAGCCCACGAAGACGAACACTCCCGAACGCACATCGTCGGTGCTCAGGCCCTCGATGTGGCCGTTGCTGCGCAGGGTGGCCTCGGCCACTGACCATACCGGCCGCGAGGCCAGCACAGCGCGTCCGTTGCGACACGCAAAGCGAACAGCATAGCGAGGCTCGAGCCCCGCAAGGCGCCGCAGCTCGAGGGTGAAGTCGGCAGACATGAAGCGAGCTCCGCTCGAAGAGCGAAGGAGGGAACCATCAGGGAAAAGCGTAGGGGATCAGACCCGAAACAGATGTCGTAAGTTGTCCCACGATCCCCAACAGTACGACATCTCCACCTCGAACTATCGAAACCGACCGGATCAGGGTTTTCCCTGATGCAGCCGCTGCTGATCACGGCGTTCCGTGTCGGAGGGGCGGGGGGCCGCCAGGTCCCTGCACGCGCCCATCGGTCACGCCGCGGCATGTTTGATCTCGAGGACAGGTGAGCCGTCTCACAGCGGGGAGGGGGCGAAGGCCCCGACGAGGCCCGCCCCCCTCAGTCCAGCTCTGCGCTCAGCTCGAGCTCCACCGCGCACGGATCCTCTTCGAACACAGGGCACAGCCCCTCGCTGCCGCGGGGCTCGCTCACCTGGATGACCGCGGTGCCCTCCACGGCATCTTTGGCCACAGCCCAGAGCACAGCGTCGGCCTGCATGTCGGCCACGCAGTCACCCGTGTTTCCCCCCAGGGCCACCGCCGACATGGTGCTGCCCGCGACCTGCAAGGTGTCCTCATCCCCTTCGGTGACGGTGACGTCCATGCCCACGAAGGGCTCGCGGAAGTCCACCGAGTAGCTGGCGGGCAGGTCTCCCAGGCCCGGGATGTAGACCGCGTACTCGAAGGCGTGGGGCGTGCCGGGACCCGCGGGCATGAACAGGGCTTCGAGGGCACCGTCCAGGCAGCCGTCGCTCACCGCGGTGGTGAACATCTGGTAGTCGCCACCCTGCAACTGCTCGAGGGGGACGCGCTGGGTCTCGGTGGGATCCTGGTTGTCACCGTCCTTGTTGCAGGCAGCGAGGACCAGGAGCGGGGAGAGGACGGCGAGGGTTCGGAGGGTGGGCATGAGGTGAGTGTACTCAGAGGAAAGCGAAGTGGTCCACCCGAGCGCAGAGCAGCTCATGGAAGTTGGCCGGCTCGAGGCTGGCCCGACGCCCCGAACGGCGCCCCAAGGCGGAGTCGGCGATGCGATGTGGCTGCTCGTAGTAGGCGCGCACCACCTCGTCGGTGCGCGGCGGGGCCGCAGCCCAGGACGAGACCAGCTCGGCGGCCAGATCCCGGCTGTCGGCCAGGGTGCGATGATTCTGCAGCACCAGCCCACCGGCACACTCGAGCCGGGAGCGCACACGGCCCCCGTAGATCCCCCGCTTCTTGAGGGCC
Source organism: uncultured Enterobacterales bacterium (assembly GCA_964532635.1). Classification (GTDB taxonomy): domain Bacteria; phylum Myxococcota_A; class UBA796; order UBA796; family JAFGLY01; genus CALDOK01. The sequence goes on along the minus strand of CAZHIK010000548.1, from coordinate 1,623 downwards.
CGCTGGCCGATGAACTCCGGCTCTGCCCGGGTGTCGGTCCAGGCCGCCACCCGCACCCGCGCCACGGAGCTGCGGTCCTCGCTCCGCAGCCGGTGCAGCCCCCCCTCACGAGCCAGGAAGCCAAGGGCGCGGTGGCCCTGGATCAGCACTGTGGTGGGCTCGTCATCGGCGAGGGGCTCGCAGATGAGATCGACCTCCATGCGCCGGTACTCGGCCCAGCTGCGGTAGGTCCGGACCAACTGGTCACGCATCACCACACCCCGGGGGTCGATGGGGCGCACCTGGAGGATGGCGTCCCAGTGGCTGTCCGGCCCCATGGCCACCAGCTCTCGCCAGGCGTGTCCGAGCCGGGCCTCGAGGGCCACCAGGCGCTGCGCCAGCTGGGCCAGCTCCCTGCGGGTCTCGGCGTCGGACAGCTCGAGGGCCAACAGCTCGCCGTCCTCGTCCAGCTGCTGGATGCGGTCGATGTTCCGGGTGATGAGGTCGAGATCCCGATGAACCCTGGCCGCCCGCTCCGGTCTATCCCACAGATCCGGAGCCGAGGACAGCTCCCACAGCTCCCGCTGGCGGGCCTTCATGCCGGGCTCATCGGCCGCGATCGCCAGCCTCGAGGCCCGCTCTCGAGCGTCAGCGATACCCTGGGTCAGGCCGCCGCGGTCCAGCTTGCGACCCGGCTCGGGCTGCACCGGGGCGCGCTCGCGGCTGGCCTCCCGGCTCTCGGCGGTGGAGACCACGCGCACCCTGATGCGCCCGGCGTCGCAGACCGCCCGCAGGATGGAGCCGGGCTCGACGTTGCGCTCGGTCAGCGCCACGGCCAGGGGCAGCACCAGCTGTCTCTGGATCTCCCGCTTGAGGGCCCGGGCACCGTAGCGCACGTCGTACCCGCGCTCGATGACAGCCTCGAGCACCGCGTCGTCGACCTCGACCACCAGGTTGCGGCTGGTGATGCCCTCGCGATCGATGATGCGGCGCAGCTCATGGCGCGCGATCGTGAGCAGCTGATCGTGGGTGAGGGCCTGGAAGACCACCACATGCTGGAAGCGGTTGAGGAACTCGGGCCGGAAGGCCTGCTCGAGGGCGACGTGGATCGCCCGGTCGGCGTCGGCCGCCTGGGCCTCGGAGCCAAAACCGAAGCCACGGGAGGGACCTGCACCCCGCGCGCCCACGTTGGAGGTGGCGATCACGATGGTGTTGCGGAAGTCCACCGACTCGCCCTTGGGAGGGGACAACCGGCCTTCATCGAGCAGCTGCAAGAAGAGATCGAAGATGTTGGGGTGGGCCTTCTCGAGCTCGTCGAACAGCACCACCTGGAACGGCTGGTTGCGCACGGGATCCAGCAGCCGGGCGGGCACGTTGGGCTTCTGGGGGTTGCCCAGCAGCAGCTCGAAGGCGTGGTAGTCCTTGAACTCGCTGAGATCGAAGCGCAGCATGCGCGCGTCGCTACCGAACAGGAAGGTGGCCAGCGCCCGCGCCAGCTCGGTCTTGCCCACGCCGGTGGGCCCCACAAACAGGAATGTGCCGATGGGCTTGGTGGGATCGTGCAGCCCGGCCTTGTACAGTGTGATGGCTTCCACCACCGCGTCCACCGCCGAGGTCTGGCCGATGACCCGCTCGTGGAACCAG
>CAZHIK010000547.1:0-6461 GCA_964532635.1 uncultured Enterobacterales bacterium | reverse complement strand
ACCAAGAAGGGAAGGTGCGGGCCAGTGGTGCAAGGGAAAATGCCACTGCGGCGCGACTTCTCGATGATGCCCACGACCGCGTACGGGACCCGCCCACCCGATGGCTTGCGCGCCACCAGGATGCCCATGTCACCACAGAGCATGGCCGTGGAGCCGGTCTTGTTGTAGACCAGGGTACCGACGGGGATGGAGGGCGCTCCGTAGTAGAGGCGATCCCGGCCGGGGAGGTTCATGATGCGCAGCATCTCGGCGGCCCGGGGCAGGCGGTCGAACCAGGCCGCGCGCAGGAACCGCGCGTAGTCTTCGGCGGACGCCCGGTTTCGGTAGGTGCGCCCTCCGGCCGCGATCTTCTCCACCACCCTCGTCTGCGGCAGCAGCGAGGGGTAGTGCTCATGCAGCAGCGAGTCGACCTTGGCTGGCCCGCCGAGCTGATCGATGACCCAGTTGGTGGCTGGGTTGGAGCTCTTCTGGATCATCTGCTGCAGCTGCTGCTTGCTCTTCGAGCCGTAGCGGATCTTCCCGTGCTCCACCCGGTGGAAGAACGCCAGCATCACCAGGGGCTTGATCATGCTCGCCGCTTGACGGGAGGCGTCGCCGTTGATCGCGACCACGGTCTCGTCTCGCCGCAGGTCGTAGACCAGCCAGGAGGTCTGCTCGTCACCAGCCACGAGCCCGCGCTTGCGCAGGCCCTGGATGTACTCGTTGATCTGGTCTCGGAGGGGTGAGGTCCCGGCGACCAGCGCGTAGGGATCACCCTTGGGGGATTCGGGCTCCGGTTCGGGCTCGGGCTCAGGCTCGGGCTCGGGCTCGGGCTCGGGCTCGGGCTCGGGCTCAGGCTCCGGCTCGGGCTCGGGCTCGGGCTCCGGCTCAGGCTCCGGCTCTGGCTCGGGCTCCGGCTCGGGCTCTGGCTCGGGCTCCGGCTCGGGTTCAGGCATGGGCCGAGGCTCCAGAGCCGCGGCGGCGGCGCTCGAGCCGGTCCAGACGATCTCGTTGTTGCGCTCTTCGATGATGCTGGCGCGCACTCCGGTGCCCCGCAGCAGCTTGTCGTGGCGCTTGGCCGCCACGTTGGAGCTCTCCACGTCGCCGTAGCGCTTGTAGACCAGGGCGAAGTTCCCCGCGTTGGTGCGCTCGATGTACAGCGCCTTGGCCACCCCGGTGCCCAGCATCCGCGCGACCTCCTCCCAGTTTCGCTGTAGCACCTCGAAGTTGGGGCCCAGGCCGTAGGAGACGTTGTAGAGTCGCCGGTAGGCGTTCGAGGCCACCGGCTGGGCCAGGACCTCCTCGCTGTCCATGCGCTCGGCCAGGCGCGCCGCGTGATCTGCCGCCATGGCCTGGGCTTCGTCCTGGGTGCCCAGGAAGCGGGTGATGACCGCGTAGCCGCCCTCGGTCCGGGAGACGATCTGCAGCTTGCTGGCCTCCTCCGCGCTGAGCACGCCCTCCTCGAGGCTGCCCAGCTGATCCCGAGCGTCGTCCAGGGCGCTGACCCAGTCGAAGTAGAGCACGTCGTAGGTGGCCGCCGCCCACGCGACCGGGGGAGCCAGGGACACCACCGCCCCGGCGATCAGCGCCCGGTTCAGCAGCAGCAGGGCTTCGCGGCGGGTAGGCATGGGCTCCGGGGACGGAAGATGAGAACCCTAGCCGCTGGGGTGGCTTCCCACCAGCGCCCCCTGCCCGATGACCGTGCACCGGACTACAGCGCCCCCATGCCTGCCTGGACCCGCTGGATCATCGCGGCCGCGTTCACCGTCATCGGGGCCCTGTACCTGATCTGGAAGGGCCCGGTGCCGGTGGTGCGGGTCTTCGACACCTTGCCCATCGACGCTCCGTTCCCGTACATGTTGTCCGCCTTTCCAGTGCTGGGGCTGCTGGTGGCGGACGGGGCCTCCTTGGCCCTCGAGCGTCGCTGGCGACACTCCGTCGAGCTGTGCGCTCAGATCGCCATCATGGTGCTGCTGGCCCACTTCCGCCTCGAGCTGCGCATCCCCATCAGCGGCCACGCGCTGCTCTTCACCGCCTTCGCCCTGCGCCGGCACTGGCTGCCCGAGCCCCCGAGCCCGGTCCGACACCTCGAGGCCGGCCTGGGCTGGGCCCTGCTGGCCGTGGTGGCGGGCATCAAGCTGCTGTGGTGGCACGACCCGACCACCCTCGCGGTGGGCGTGGTCACGGGGGTGGGGCTGACCTGGGCTGGGAGGCGGTGGCTCGGCCTGCAGGCCGCTCAGCTCTCCTGACCCGCCTCCTCGACCTCGGGCTCGACAGCGGTGTCCTGGACAGCGTCGTCCTTCTCGCACTGGGTCTCGCCCTTCACCCGATCGACCTTGCGACCGTAGGCCAGGATCAGCTTCTCGGGATCGAGCTCGAGCTCGGGCTCTCCCTTCCAGCCGCCCACGTCGAAGATCCCCTGGCCGTCCACCACGGTGACGGGACCCGCCACGATGCGCCCGGTGGGCGGATCGTACAGCTGCACCGGCACGTCGAAGGTGCCGAAGGGGACGTCGCTCTGCAGGCAGCCGTGCACGGTGAAGCCGCCGTCGGCCTCGTCGATCCGGTAGTCGAGAGTGAGCTTGGGGATGCTGCCGCCGTGGACCCAGAAGTCGAAGTAGGTGCCCAGATCCTGGCCGGAGGCGGCCTCCATCAGCTCCTGGAAGCGCTCGGTGCTCAGGGGGCGGCCCGCGTAGGCCTCGGTCATGCGATCGACAGCCAGGAAGAAGGGCTGATCCCCAACCTTGCGACGCAGCATTTGGCTGATGAAGTAGGCCCCGTATTCGGCGCGCAGCTTGGCCGAGATGTCCGACGCTGAGGTGGAGCCGGTCAGGGAGTAGGGTCGCCGGTAGCGGTTCATCTGCTTGTAGGTCAGCTCGCGCTCGGTGGGATCCTCGAGGTTCTTCCGGATGGCCTCGAGGCGCTCGTCGAAGGCGTCCTTGCCGATGGCGGCCCGCACGTAGAAGGCCGCGTAGGCGTCGGACAGGGCGACCTCGAGCCAGCGATCGCGCTCGGTGGCGGGGTTGAGCGACTGGCCGAAGTACTGATGGGCCACCTGCCGGGCCACCATGTACTGCGCCAGGTAGGGGTTCTCCTCACGCACGGCCGAGGCCTCGCCCACGTCCAGTTCGTCGCCCGCCGTGGTGTACTGCTTGACCGTGGTGACGTTCACCAGGCCGTAGGCGGTGTCGTAGAAGCCCTCGCGCATGGCCGCACCCGCGAAGGTGCTGGCCCCCTGCCAGACCTCGACCTCCTTCTGGGGGAAGGCGGGCAGGAAGCGGTCCAGGAAGGACACCACACGGCGGGCTTCGGGCGGGAAGGCCTGCAAGGCGGCGGCTTGCTGGAAGAACAGGTGCACGCTCACGCCAGGCATGTCGCTGTGAGCAGGCTCGTCGCGCTCCTTCCACTGGCCGATGGCCACGCCCACGTCGCGAGCGTTCTCACCCTCGGTCTCCACCCACTTGCGGCCCGTGCTGTCCAGGTCTTCCCACTTGTCGATGGTGTCGCCAGAGGCCGCCACCGAGAATGTGCGCAGGGACACACCCGGCACAGACATCTTCGGGTGGAAGTCCCAGGCGTTCTCGTACAGCTGCGGCTCGAGCTCGGGCAGCACGGGCTGGAAGCCAGTGGTGGCGCCCAGGGGGCGACCCTCGAAGGACCAGTTGGCGTACTGCCAGTCCGCCTCCCAGTTCAGCTGGATGTCGACCTCCTGACCCTCGGGCACGGCTTCGGGCAGCAGGGCGATGATCTCGAAGCGCTGGGCCGTGCGGCGGTACAGCTCACGGGACTCGCCGCGCTCGCCGATGTCGATGGAGCCGTCCAGGCTGCTCTCGACCTCGGAGGCGGAGGTCTCCATGGCCGCAGACGCGCCGCCTTCGCTGGTGGAGCCGGTGGCGCCGTCCTCTTGGCCCGCGGTCCCCACGTCGCCGCCGCTGCCGTCCTGATCGCCCTCTCCGTCCTGACGATCGCCGCGCCGGCCCCGGGTGTCCCGGTGGGCCAGATCCGCGGTCAGGGACACCCAGGGCAAGGCCGTGCCGTCGTCGAGGGCGAGCTTCTTCAGCTTCCAGCTGCCTTCCACCGCCCGGTGGGCCGGAAGGGACATGACCACGTGGCGCTGTGCGGCACCCACGGGCTTGACCGTCAGGGTGGACTGGACCTTGGCGTGCTGGGCGTTCGAGAAGAAGTTGGCGGGCTGAGCCGAGATCGAGATGTCGGCGCGCACCGGCTCCATGCGCACAGGCGGGCGCGGATCGTCGTCACCGACCACCGCGGACCAGGGGGTGCCCGAGAAGCGCTGGAAGTGCAGGTCGCCTTCGTTGTCGGTGCCGTAGGTGAAGGCGGCGTCGTGGTAGCCCAGCTCGCTCTGCCCCAGCCCGTCACGGTAGCAGGTGATCCACTGATCGTAGTCCTGATCGGCGATGGTGGCGCCATCCTCCTGGGCCACCCGGAAGGTGGTGTCGGTGTCGAAGTCGGCCACCAGGCGCAGCTGCTCGCCCGGAAACTGCAGCTCGGTGTGGAGCAGGCGATCCTGGCGCAGCATGGCCACGGGATCCAGCCCGATCTTGACCAGCTCGTTGCGGCGGTTGGGGAGCAGGTTGGTGGCCACCACCTTGGCTCGGAGCTTGCCCCGGCCTTCGGTGACCACGTACTCGGCATCGACCCCCTCGGTGGTGCTCTCGCTGTACATGATGCCGCCGCCCACGGGCTCGAGGTCGTACAGCAGCTTCTGGACGGCCGGATCGGCGCTGAGGATCATGCCCCGGCCGATGGCGGCCTCGAAGGACGCTTCTCCAGCAGCGATGGCGGCGTAGTCTTCGGGATCGGCTCCCGCCCGCCGCACCATGTGGTTGGCGAAGGCCGCCGCGTCACCGCTCTCGGGGAAGCGCATCCGCATGGTGCCCTTGCCCACGAACACCACGCCTATCTGCTGCTTGGCCACCGGAGCGGTGCCGTTGAACACCGGGATGAAGATGCCCTCCTGGAACTCGTAGGAGCACACCCCGTCCTCGAAGCTCGTGCCATCGACCCGATAGGCGGTGTCACCCATGTACAGGGCGTTGGTGGCCTTCCACCAGGTGGTCAAGGTGGCCTGATCCACGGGGGCCAGGGAAGGCGGCTCATCCTGCGCTGCGGAGTGACCCGCGGGGAGCAAGCCCAGCACCAACAACAGCGCGAAGAGGAGAGGACGGAGAGGCGACGACATGGGGCCTCCAGGCGAGGCGACGGGTTCCCGGATGGAGAGCATAGCCATGCCCGCCGGGACGATCCCGACCATTGGACTCACTGAGTGACCCGCCCACCCAGGAATGTTGACACCGGTCGCCGCCGAACCCAGGATTCCGCCATGGCATCCCTATGTCCGCCAACGGCCTTCCTCACCCTGGACACCACCTGTGGCGGGGGATGCGCCTACTGCTTCTACGAGCTGGAGCCCACCCGCAGGGTTCCCTCCCAGCTGGATCTGGACGGCTGGTGTGGCGTCCTCGACGCGCTGGCGCAGCGGGGACTGCAGGTGGCGATCCTCACCGGCGGCGAGCCCACCGCCACACCGGGTCTGCCCGAGCTGGTGGCCCACGCCAGCGGCCTGGGTCTGGGGACCGTGCTCCTCACGGGACGCGCCCTCGATCCCACGCTCGCTGTGGAGCTGCGACGAACGGGCCTGTCCACCTGCGTGCTATCGGCCCACGCGATGACAGCACTGAGAGCGGGCCTGGCGAGCCTCGACGCGCTCGAAGCCACACCTTGCTCCGTCACCTGGGTGATCACCGCCGCCAATGCCGCACAGCTCCCGGAAGCCATCGCAGCATGCCGCAGGCGGGGACACCCCGTCCTGCTGCAGCCGGCCTGGATCCCCACGGATCACCCCGCCGCCGCTGCGCTGGACCCGCGCCGACTCGCGACGACCGCACGCACCACCTTGGTGGAACGCTTCGCCACCTGGGCCTCGAATGCCGGCCTCGAAGACTACGGCCGCCTGGTGACCGCCTGGCTGGAGAGCCGCTTCCTCGCGCCGACCCACTGCAGCCTCGGCCGCGAGGCCCTGGTGCTGGACGCCGACGGAGCGGTGATGCCCTGCCACCAGCGCCGGGACCTGGCCGTTGGAAAGGTCGGCGAGCGGAGCTGGGATGCCCTGCTAGCGGAGCTCGCTACCGCCTCGAAGGCCGTGGCCCGGGCGCCCTGCTACGGCGGACACTGCCTTCCTCTTCACCTTTCGTTCAGAGGTCCAGGGCGCCCGAAGTTCTGAATGGGGGTTCACTTCGCCGCTCGGTTCCTGGTACAGTCGCCGGAACTGTCACCCCGCGGTGGCAGCCCGGGCCTCGCGCCCCTCTCACACCCAAGCCTGCAGCTTCCCCTGCAAGCGCTGGAGAACCCATGAAGATTCGCACGATCCTGCTGCTGACCCTGGTGATGGGCCTCTGCATCGGCTGCGGTGGCACCGAGCCCGAGCCGGCCCCCGCCGAGCCCGCGGCCGCGCCCCCACC
>CAZHIK010000546.1:2694-6469 GCA_964532635.1 uncultured Enterobacterales bacterium | reverse complement strand
CTCCGGAGATGGGCCGGAGACCCCGGCTCTTGCTTCAGGGGTTGGTGTCGCAGGTGGCGAGCGGGCAAGATGGAGCCATGCTCTGGCTCCTGATGATTCCCCTCGTCCTCGGCCGCGGCCGCCCCGACGCGGTCGGCAGCGTGGACAGCGCCACCCACCCCATCCGCTGCCACTGGGAGCGGGCCGCCGACGAGCCCCGCTGCGAGACCGTGCTGGGCTACCTCGAGCAGGCCTGGGATGTGCAGGTGACGGGTATGGGGTTCAGCGCTCCGCCCTCCGACGAAGGCGAGGGCGGCAGCGACGACCTGGACATGTACCTGACCCCTGACGGCGGCGGGGCGGGGGTGGCCTGGGTGATGTGCGACTGGGAGGACGGCGGCTGCGCCGACACCGATCCCAATGACGGCTGGGCCTCGGCGCCAAGCTGGATCGCCATCGACAGCGCCACCGACGACGCCGACCTGCCCGGCTACTCGGTGCACGAGTTCAACCACGCCTGCCAGTACGCCATGGACTACGCCGAGCCCTTCCTCGTGGCCTGGGAAGCCAGCGCCGTGGCCGCCGAGAGCTGGACCTGGCCCGACACCCACCCCAGCGTCAGCGACATCGCCGACTACCAGGCCACCCCCTGGATCAGCGCGGTGCTGCAGGACGGCTACCTGCTGTGGGACGAGTTCGGGGTGTGGAGCTACTACGAGTACGGCTCGGTGGTGTGGGTGTGGTGGCTCGATGCCACCTACGGCAGTGGCGATGGCACCATCATCCCCGAGCTGTGGACCGAGCTGACCCAGGAGGGCTACGGCGAGGAGCCCGACGTGCTCGACGCCTGGGACACCATCGCCGGGGGCTGGCAGGCGTCGTTCCTGGACTTCACCGTGGTGCGAGCCCAGATGGGTGGGGACGAGGGCCCCGAGTGGCTCGCGTTCGCCGGGGCCGAGGGGCGTGTCGCCCGCGCCCAGGAGGGAGTGGAGCTGCCCGCCGATCTGAGCCCCGCCCTGGCCCCCTACCCCCTGGGAGCGGTGTTCTACGACGTGCAGGCCGAAGCGGGCGACAGCCTCGCGCTGCGCATCGACAGCGCCGCGAGCGTGGACTGGGCGCTGATGGTGGTGGAGCCCGGGGCCGAGCCCTTCGTGGCGGAGGGGGTGGAGCTGACCGCGGGGCCCCTCGCGGGCGGCACCGCCACCGTGGTCGTGGCCAACCTGGGGCCCGCCGGCATGGACGCCGACGATGAGCTGCGGCCGGCGGACTTCACGCTGACCGTCGAGCGGGCTGGCTGCGGCTGCGCGAGCGGGGTGGGGCGCTCTGTGCCGGCGGTGTGGGCGCTGCTGGTGGCGATTGTGGGGTCGCGGCGTCGGAGGAGCGCCTCTTGATCCTCGTGCTGCTGATCGCCACCGCCGTGGCTTCCGCTCCGAGCTTCGGGGAGGGCGCCATCGGCTCCACCGAACTCTGGCGGGGGTACGTGGGGCCGGAGCCGCCGCAGCCCCAGCCCGAAGGCGGCAAAGTGCAGGCCGTGCTGGAGAGCTACCTGTCCCTCCGCGAGGCGGCGCGGGCCCAGGCTTCGGGGAGCGTGCCGATCGGTAGCCATGCGAGGGAGCAGAAGGCCTGGGTGCACAGGGTCGAGCCGCAGCCCCTGGGTGACATGGAACTCTACTGGGTGAGCGGCTGCGACATCACGGGCCACTCCTTCTACGACGGAGAACTCCTGGCGCTGCACCACGGGCGAGCCAGAGCCCTGGTTCCCGTCCGAGCGGAGCCCGAGGGCGCCGGCCCAGCTCCGATCCGGGGCCTGGTGCTGCGTCGGGTGGAGGATCAGGGTGCTCGACCCGACCAGCCCTCCGAGTACGACCTCGACCTGCTTGCCGGGGTCCGCCAGCGAATCCGTGGCGCCTGTGCCACGGGCGACTCGGCCACGCTCACGCACATCGGCGGGCTGTGGGCCTTGCTGGCCAACGACGGCGCCTGGGCGCGGCCGGTGGTGGAGCCCTCAGACATCGACCACGGCTCCCTGAGGGAGATCGTCGGGAGCCAAGCCCAGGGCCAGGTGACGGTCCCCTACGCCGCCGGCGCTCGCTGGATCGCCGAGGACGAGCCACAGCTCCCCGCCACCGAGCTGCACACCGGCGAGCAGGGCTGCAGCGGCACTGCCACCTACGAGGTGCGCCGCACCTTGGCCCCCTGGCTCACCACCGTGCGCTGGTCCCTCGAGGGCGACGATCTCACCGTCGAGACCACCCACCTGGCCTACGTCAGCGTCCCCATCAGATAGGAGCGAGCGTGCTCATCACCCTGCTGATCGCCACCGTCGTCGCCGAGGCTCCCCTGCCCATGGGGGCCACGCCCCATCCCGCCAAGGTCTACGTGCCCGTGGTGCAGGGAGAGGCCGACCTGCGGCATCAGAGCACCGCGACCTACGGCATGACCACCGTGAAGCACGCAAAGCTCGACCAGATCCTGGCCTGGGAGCCCGCCGAAGGCAGCCTCGAGGACGCCACCATCCACGAGCGCGGGCTGGTCTACCAGGCCCTGAAGAAGCCCGTGCCCGACGACGCCCCGGCGCTCACCCAGGTGAAGGTGGACGAGACCACCGGGCTGCGCTGGGAGGTGGACGGGGGCACCACCTTCTTCGTGGGCACCAGCTGGCACTGCCCTGAGCTGCGGGTGGAGCTGACCACGTTTGGGCCCGATGAAGGGCTGGTGCGCCAGGTGCACACGGCCAGCTTGGTGGGGGCGGACTGCACGCCTACTGGGGGGCTGGGGACCTCCAGCGAGTGAATGGCACCGCGCAGGGGACGAACCCAGCTCCTCCGAGATCGCTGGGGGGACGCTCGGGAGCAGGTGACGTGCTCCCCTGGGTGCTGGCCCGTGGGCGCCCGAATCGCTGGGGGAGTGGGGAACTCGACGGGAGCGTGAGCGCCTACTCTGCGCTCGACAGGACCACCCAGGCCTGACCGAGTGCGGTGTCGACGCGATCCGTGTAGACCACGTCAGGATGGTCGTCGCCATCCAGGTCGCCCACCCAGGCGCGGGGATCGGTCTCGAGGTACAGCGAGCTGCCGCCCCAGAGTTCGTCAAGGTGCAGCACGCAGTCGGGGGGGTAGCGAGCGGGTAGATCCTCGAGGGGGCCATCAACGATGCCTACCAGCCCGATCTGGAACAGATCCTGGGCGCCGTCGTCGTCGAAGTCGGCCAGGGCGAGGGGAACGCCGAAGCCGCTGAAGCGGAGGTCGGGCTCGCTGTCGGAGCTGAGCGGTCCGCGGATGAGCGCGTGCACCGGCCACCAGATCCAGGGGAGGCTCGAGTCGGCTCCCAGGTAGAGCAGATCGCCCACGCCGTCGCCGTCCTGATCGTCCAGGCTGCCGAAGACCAGGCTGCCCGCGCTGTCGGGGGGGACCACGTGGATGGGAGCGTGGTCCGCGTCGAAGGCGCCCGGGGTCAGGGGGCCGGGCACCACCCGCAGCTCCCACAAGTTCACCGTCTCGCAGCTGTTCCGGCCCTTGCCGCCCACGGTCAGAGCCAGGTCCACCACACCGTCACCGGTGAGATCGCCACCCAGGTGGGGCGACTCGAGGCTGCCGTGAGCTCGGGTGAAGGTCGCGTCGCCCTCGCTGCCCAGGGGCAGGGTCTCGGTGATGGGGCCGAAGCGCACCCAGGCCACTTCCTCGCCCTCTACCACCAGGTCGGCCCAGCCATCGGCGTTCAGATCCGCGGAGGCGATGGTGGAGCCGGCCTGCAGCCCCGAGGCGCCCTTCAGCTGGATGTTGGGCGTGTCCCAGGC
>CAZHIK010000546.1:0-2684 GCA_964532635.1 uncultured Enterobacterales bacterium | reverse complement strand
GAGACGGGGGCCACCGTCTTCCCGAGGAAGGTGGCGGGCCGGCGCGCCGCGGGCGCGACCCGCTCCCGATCCGCGTCGCGGAACGAGACGCAGGACTCCCAGCCCTCGGGGACCTCGTGGCAGACCCCGACCGGCCCCTCGAAGACGACCACCTGGCCTGCGCCGTCGTCGCTGCCGGGTAGGCCGACGGCCAGGTCCATGGCGCCGTCGCCGGTGAGGTCGGCCACCAGCGGGTGGACCCAGGTGCCGTCGCCGGGCTGGCGCCACAGCTCGGTGGCGATGCTCCAGTCGTCACCGTCCAGGCGTGTGACCGTGTGGGTGGTGCCGATGAAGACCTGGGGGGCGCTCGAGCCCGTCATGTCGGCCGCCTGGATGAAGTAGGGCGTCGAGTCGATGGTCACCGGATCCGGGAGGCTCCGCTCCCGCTCCACCTGCACGGTGCCGTCCGGCCAACAAGGGGAGGCCCACTGGCAGTCGCGTACCACCCCGGAGTCGGGGGAAGGTGCGGGGCAGCCAGTGAGCATCGCCGCCAGGGCGAGTTGGAGCGAACGCGTCCACATGGGGCCATGCTACCCCAGCGGTCGGGGTGTCAGGCGAGGGTGGCCCTGATGCCTTCCAGCATCGGCTTGACGTGGGGCACCATGCCCATGAAGGCCTTCAGCTGATCGCAGGCGTAGTCGGGGCAGTGGCCGCAGTTGGCGTGGTCCTTGCCCATGGCGCAGGCGCGGATGCCACACTCGGCGCAGTGGCTGCACTTGCGGCCTTCGACCATGCAGCCGTCGCACCACACGTCATCGACCGTGATGGAGGCGTTGTAGGCCTTGGACCAGGCCTCGGCGACCTTCTGGGCCGCGGGGATGTCGTTGGCCTGGGTGGCGACGTAGGCGGGGCACTCGGTGCAGGTCAGGCCGCAGCGGGAGATCATGGCAGGACTCCGGGGGGCAGGGGGAGTATCCCGTAACAGGGCGACGAGAAACTCGGACCGAGGCTGCTGAGGCAGGCCCGCTCGGGAGGGGCGAGGCCGGCTCGCCGGCCGTTGTCGAGGAGGGAGCGTGCTGCAGCACGTGACTGACGAGAGACGCCGCTCACGGGCGGGACCGTCCAGCGGCCGACGGGAGAGTTGTTCGGCGACCTGTTGACTCAACAGCCGCCGGCCACCGCGCTCGAGTCGAAGACCACATCCGAGCACAGCGTGGTGGTCTCGTCGTTGCCGCTGATGTCGATCACCGTGCCCAGCTCGTAGAACACCACCGCGTTGTTGCCGCTGATCTGGCCCGTGGCGCCGGGCTGCGCCCACACCGAGATGTTGTTGCCGCTGGCCTGGAGCACCGCGCCGGACTCCATGTAGAAGCTCCCGTTGTTCCCGTTGTACGACACGATGGATCCCGAGCAGATCCAGGTGTCGGACCCGCTGACGGTGGCGATGCTGCCGCTGGAGACCACCTCGGCGTCGGCCGGGATCACCGCGGTGCAGGGATCGGCGTCGGCGTCGGAGTCAGCGTCGGTGTCGGCGTCGGCGTCGGCGTCGGTGTCGGCGTCGGCGTCGGCGTCGGTGTCGGCGTCCGTGTCGGTGTCGGTGTCGGTGTCGGTGTCGGTGTCGGTGTCGGTGTCGGTGTCGGCATCGGCTTCTGGCGGAGAGTCGAGGGAGCTGGTGTCGTCGACGGTCACGCCGCCCTTGAGGCAGCCGGTGAGGAACAGGAGGAGGGTGAGGGTGCGCATGGGGATGTTCTAGCTCGATCCTCGGCTTCAGCATCCCCAGTAGGGGTCCAGGGCCACCTGGCCGGCGGTGAGCAGCTCGACCTGTTCGCACAGGGCGGCCTTGATCTCGCCGTGGAAGTGGCTGGTGATCCAGTCGCCTTGGCCCAGCAGCACCGTGCCCTCGAGGGAGACATCCACCGGGCGGGCGCAGAGCACTCGGGCTCGCTGGATGTCCACCAGCTTCAGGGTTGCCTGGTAGTCGCCGCCCACGAAGCCGTCGCTGCCCACCATCACGGGGGGGTCCTTGATGGTGGGCTCGAGGGCGAGCACGTAGCGCCAGGGCTCCATCAGGCCGCAGGCCAGGTCGTACTGGCTGGGCTCTCGGCCCTCGACGCAGGCGGTGAAGGTGGGTGTCGTGACCGAACGCCAGAAGCCCTCGACGGGCTCGTCGGACCAGACCTCAGTGTCCACCAGGGCCACGGCCTTTCCGCTGGCGGGCTCGAGGCCCACGCAGGTCTGGGGAGGGGCGGGATCGGCCTGGGCGAGGGCGTCGCGCAGGGTCTGGATGGCGGTCTCGGCCACGGCGCGGCGCTGGTCGGTGACCTGGGCCTTGGGATCGCCGGCCCCGGGATCGAAGGCGCAGTCGTTCAGGTCCCAGGCGGTGCCGGCCACGGCCCAGCCCTCGGGGCCGCGGGACAGGCAGTGGGAGGGACCGAAGCCACCGCCGAAGATCGCGTCGTCGATACTGCTGGCGTAGATCGTGCCCGCAAGCCGCACCACGTCGGAGCTGGTGACATCGACCTTGGCCGCCTTGCAGTCCACCGAGAGGGCTTGGTTGATCTCACGGGTGAGCAGGTGGTGCTCGAGGATGGCGCAGGCGGTGTCGGCGTCGAGGGGATCGGCGGCGCGCAGGGTGGGAAGCTCGGCCTCGAGGGCGGCGACGCGGGCCTGGTGGTGGGTGTGGACGGACCGGATGCGCCACATGC
>CAZHIK010000545.1:0-6487 GCA_964532635.1 uncultured Enterobacterales bacterium | reverse complement strand
TGTTCGTGTTCGTGTTCGTGTTCGTGTTCGTGTTCGTGTTCGTGTTCGTGTTCGTCTTGGCGCGCTTGGGACGAGGGCCGGGGCGGCTCGCTTCGGCTTCATGGTGATCGCCTTCGCTTCGTGTCGGCCCCATCAGCAGGACGGCACGGGGTGAGCCCTGCTGATGGGGCCGACACTTCACTCCGGAGATCACCATGAAGCCTTCGCAGACTCACTCCAGTTCCTTTCCCCACGAACGCCTGGATGCCTGGCGTGTCGGTCGTCAGGCTAGGGTCCTGGCACTCGAGTTCACGCGGTCGTTGCCGGCAGGGCATGGCCATGAGGCCCAGCAGATCAACCGGGCGGCGGCTTCGGTGGTGCGGAACATCTGTGAAGGCGCCAATCGCTGGAAGCCGGCGGAGAAGATCCACAAATTCGAGATCGCGCTCGGAGAGGCTGGGGAGGCGGCGGGGGCCGTGGTCAGCCTGGTGGACTGCGGGCTGGGTGATGCGGGGCTGGCGGCCGAGTTTCTGGCTCTCGAAGGAAGGGTCGGGGCGATGCTGACCGGGCTTGTTCGGCGGCAACTGCTGTAGGGGAGGGGTTTGTCCCCTCCCGGAGCCGTGGTCGGATCTCGACTCGTGTTCGTGTTCGCTGCTACTCGCGGGTTCGTGTTCGCTGCTACTCGCGGGTTCGTGTTGGTTAGGCGGTGCTCACCCCTCCTGTGTTGGAGTACCCCATGTCCTGCGCGCCCCATCGCAGCACCCGCATCGTGGCCACCATCGGGCCGGCATCGCGCCCGCCCAAGATGCTCTCAGCGCTCCTCGAGGCCGGGGTGGACGTCTGCCGGGTCAACTGCAGCCACGGGGGCCCCGACAGCATCCAGGCCGACGTGGCGCAGATCCGGGCTGCGGCGGAGGCCCTGGGTCGGCGGGTGGGCATCCTGTTGGACCTGCAGGGGCCCAAGATCCGAACCGGCCCGGCGAAAGAGCCGCTGGAGCTGGCGGCCGGCGATGCTCTCGAGATCGTCATGGACCCAGAGCTCGAGGCCGGTGAAGGCCGAGTGGGGTGCACCTGGCCCACGCTGACCAATGACCTCGTGGTGGGCGCGCGGGTGCTGTTCGCCGACGGCGCCCTCGAGGCGGTGGTCGAGGCGGTCCAGCCGGACGCACCACAGCCCTTCGCCCGCCTGCGTATGCGCTACGGTGGGAGCCTGGGCGGGCACAAGGGCATCAACCTGCCCGACCTGGCCCTGTCCGCGCCGTGCCTCACCCCCAAGGACTTTCGCGACCTGGCCGCCGGTGTGGAGGCCGGTGTGGACTACGTGGCCTTGTCCTTCGTGCGCCGTGCCGAGGACATCGAGCGGCTGAGGGGTGAGCTGGCGCGCCTGGGCCGCGAGGACATGCCGATCTGCGCCAAGATCGAAAAACCCCAGGCCCTCGAACAGCTCGACGCCATCCTCGAGCGGGTCGAGGCGGTGATGGTGGCTCGGGGCGATCTCGGGGTGGAGATCGAGCTGGAGCAGGTGCCGCAGGTACAGAAGCGCATCATCGCAGCGGCCAACCGGGCCGGGGTGCTTGTGATCACGGCCACCCAGATGCTCGAGAGCATGATGCACGCCCCGCGCCCCACGCGCGCGGAGGCCACCGATGTGGCCAACGCCATCCTGGACGGCACCGACGCCGTGATGCTCAGCGGCGAGACCGCAGCCGGAGACTGGCCCCTGCGGGCGGTGCAGGCCATGGACCGCCTGGCCCGGGCAGCGGAGACGAGCGAGTACCTGACCCGGCCGCCCCTGGAGCACCTGCCCAGCATACCGGGCGTGGGGTCCACCGTGGCGCGGGCAGCCTGCTACGCGGTGCGAGCGCAGCCCCGGCCCCTGGTGGTCTTCACCTGGTCGGGATTCTCGGCCATCGTGGCCAGCAAGTCGCGCCCACCCTGTCGCCTGTTCGCCCTCACCCCGTGCGAGGCCACCGCCGACAAGCTCGCCCTGGCCTGGGGGGTCACCCCGCTGTTGGTGCCCGAGGTGCGCGATGGGACCTCCCGCATGATCGCGGCGGGGGAGCAGGCTCTGCTGGACGCCGGGCTGCTGTTCGCGGGCGACGAGGTGGTCATCATGGCCGGTCGCACCCACACCCGGGGCTCCACCCACATGATGACGGTGGAGCGGCTGGAGGCCTGACCGTCAGGGCCGCAGCAGCAGCAGCTCCACGGCGGTGCCCGCCTCGAGGGCGCCCACGCCACGGGGCACCGCGAAGAACCCGTCGGAACGGCCCTGGGCCAGCAGGTGGGCGGTGCCGTGGGCCCTGACCCGCTGCGCTCGGCCCTGGTCGTCGATGTGGGCTGGCACGTACTCGAGGCGGTCGATCTTGCGACGGGAGAAGTCCCGAGCCAGGGGCAGGCGCAGCCGGCGCACCGGCCAGGATGTTCCCTGCAGGGTGGCGGCGGCTCGCAGCACGAACAGGTGGAACATCAGGTAGACAGGCACCGGATTTCCCGGCAGGCCGAAGACCAGCCCCGCCGGACCGTGAGCGAAGGTCATGGGGCGGCCGGGCTTGACCGCCAGGCGGGAGAACGCGATGTCGAGCCCGCAGCTGCGCAGCGCGGCCTGGACGTGGTCGAAGGCCCCGGCCGAGACGCCGCCACTCAGAGCCACCAGGTCGGCGCGGGCCAGGGCGTCGGCCACTACCCGTTGGGTGGTCTGCTCGTCGTCGGGAGCGTGGGTCTCGAGGGCCAAGTCCAGACCCCAGGTGTGGGCCAAGGCGGCCAGCATGGGGCCGTTGGCGTCGAGGATGCGGCCGGGGGCCAGGTCCGCGGGGTCGCGGACCACCTCGTCGCCGGTCGAGATCACGGCCAGGCGCACCCGGCGGGCCACGCGCACCCGCTGCACACCGCAGGCGGACAGGTTGGCCAGATCCACAGCGGCCAGGCGCTGGCCCGCTTGTGCCACCGGATCACCGCGGCGGATGTCCTCGCCCCGAGGGCAGATGTTGGGAGCGCCGCCGCTGCGCAGCAGCCGCACCTGATCGCCCCGCAGCTCGGTGTGCTCTTGCATCACCACCCGGTCCGCGCCCGGGGGCACTGGGGCGCCGGTCATGATGCGCACGGCCTGCCCTGGGACGAGGTCGCTGCGGGCCACGCTGCCGGCGGCCACCACCTCGCTCACCCGGTAGAAGGGGCCGGGCTGGTCGGGGAATTCCGGAGACGCGGTCAGGCCCGGATCGCCCGCCAGCAGGGCGAAGCCGTCCATGGCGGACTTGTCAAAGGGGGGGAGGTCCAGCTGGGAGACGGGAGCTTCGGCCAGCACCCGGCCCAGGGCCTCGGCAGCGGGGATCTCTTCGCTGGGCCACGCCGTGGCCAGGGGCGCGACGGCGCGGTCCACCTGCGCGAGGGCTCGGTCGAGGGGCAGCATGGCGACGCTCACTCGCTGGGCTCGCCCGCCAGCAGCTCGGCGAGTCGCCGCTGGGCCATGGCCGTCACCTCGGCGTCCAGGCTCTCGTAGCAACGCACCAGGCGCGCACCGAGGGCGGTGAGGGAGGTGCCGCCGCCACCGAGCCCGCCGGGGCGAGAGATGATCAGGGGGGCGTTCAGGTGCTTTTCGGCTGTGCGAACCATGTCCCATGCGTGGCGATAGCTGATGCCGGCAGCGTCAGCGGCCTTGCGCAGGGTGGCGTGGCGGTCGATCTGCACCAGCAGCTGTGCCAGCCCCTTGCCCATGGCGTGCCCGCCGGGCAGGTCCAGCCAGACCTTGGTGCCGATCCGTAGGTCGGGGGCGGGAAGCCGCTCGACCTGGCGCTGGAGCAAGCGGACGATCGAGGCCGCGGTGGGCACATCGACCCGGTCTGCGATGACGTAGCGCCAGCGCGCGATGGGCTGGTCGTGATCGAGCACGATGTGGGCCGCCGCGCGCAGCTGGTCGGCGTCGTCGCGGCGCGGCAGGCCGCGGGTCTGTCCCTCGACGAAGATCACCACCTCGCCTCGGCCCGCCAGCGCCAGGGTGTTGCTCTCGACCACCAGGTGAGCTCGCTCGGCGCCCAAGGCGAGGAAGCGCTCGACCTGGGGCAGGTCGTGGAGCAACCGACCAGGCTTGTCGGGGCGCGCGTCGCCGTGGCCGTGTTTGGCGTAGCTGGCGTCGGGAAGACGCTCGCAGAGGCCCCGAGCGATCCACGTCTTGCCTACGCCGCGCCCGGCGCCGCAGACCACCCAGAGGCAGGCCATGCCTAGAAGCAACCCAGGGAGCAGGTGTGGACCTTGACGTCCAGCTCGTCCAGCAGGGCGCCCAGGCCGAGGGCGGGCAGGCGCAGGCGCTTGGCCATGCCCAGCGCGACCGCGCAGCGGATGCGGCCGCCGGCCACCAGGGTGTCGCTGTCGGCCTCGCCGCTGCGGTCGCCCGAGACCACGTTGATCATGGCCAGGGTGTCGGCGGGGGCCTGGGTAGCGACCCGCAGGGGGAGCTGTTGGGCGATGACGAAGGCCTCGACGGAGGCCTGGAGGTTCTGGGGAACGACGATGGTACCGGTCATGCTGTCTCCGGGGATGCGTGAGGGCAGCAGCCATATCTCGCTCTTCAGGACCCCGCTCCCGGTCATGCTCACCGGATCCGGCTATGCTCGCCGGCCCCTGGACGAGGATGCGCCATGGCCCGCCGTCGCCGCTTCACACCGCCCTTCGATCTGCGTATCGAGCGCCTCGAGCCCAAGGGAATGGGCGCGGGTGAGCACGAGGGGCAGCCCGTGCTGGTGCGAGGAGCAGCCCCGGGCTCGGTGGTCCACGTGCGACCCTTCCGGCGCAAGCGCGGGACCATCCACGCCAGGCGCATGGCACTGGTGGAGCCGGCTCCCGACGCGGTGGTGCCTCGCTGTGCGGCCTTTGGTAGCTGCGGCGGCTGCGTGCTCCAGGAGGCCTCCCTGGAGGCTCAGCGGGCTGCCAAGTTCGACCTGGTCCAGCGCAGCGTGGGGGAGCTGGGCGGCGTGGTGGTGCACCCTTCCGTGGGGCGTGACGTTGCCTATGGCTACCGCAACCGGGTGGAGCTGACCTACGGAAACCGCCGCTACCTGCTCGAGTCCGAGCTGGGAACGGGGGTCTCCAACCTGGGGCGCTTCCTGGGCTTCCACGCCCCCGGTCGCTTCGATCGCATCGTGGACGTGGATCGCTGCGAGTTGATCTCCGAGGGGCTCAACGCCGTGATCGCCGCCGCCCGTGCCCACCTGGCCGGCTCGGCCCTCGAGCCCTGGGACACCCGGGCTCACACCGGCTTCTGGCGACACCTGATGCTGCGCGAGGGTCAGGACGGTGATCGCCTGGTTGTGGTCTTCACGGCGCCTCCGGACGACGAGGCCCAGGCTCGTGCGGAGCTGGATGCCCTGGCGGCGTCGCTCCCCGATGTTGGCGGTGTGGTCTGGTACGTCAACGACCGCGTGGCCGATGCGGCCGTGGGGGAGCAGCGGGCGGTGCTTGGGGGCCACGGCTGGCTCGAGGAGCGCCTCGGTCAGCTGCGCTTCACTCTGGCCCCCCTGGCGTTCTTTCAGACCAACTCATCAGGAGCGGAGCTGCTCTACGACACGGTCGCCGTGGCCGCTGGGTCCGGGCAGCGCCTGCTGGACCTGTACTGTGGCTCCGGCAGCATCGCCTTGTGGCTGGCTCGCTCCTTCGACGAGGTGGTGGGGGTGGAGCTGCACGCCCCAGCGGTGCATGATGCCCGCGAGAATGCCACCGCCAACGGCGTGGACAACGCCCGCTTCCTGCAGGGCGAGGTGGAGAAGGTCGCCACGGGCCTCGAGGGAGACGTGGTGGTGGTTGACCCCCCACGGGCAGGCCTGCACCCCAAGGCTGCCGCTTGGCTGGCCCAGTTGTCCGCCCAGCGCCTGGTCTACGTGGCCTGCCACCCCCCCAGCCTGGGGCGGGACCGGGAGATCCTCGAGGCTGGAGGCTGGCGCCTCGGAGAGCTGTGGACGGTGGACATGTTCCCCCAGACGGGCCACATCGAGGCTGTGGCCACCTTCGTCCGGGCCCGTCCCGCCTGATCGCGTCCTCCGGCTCGATCCGCCCTTTGCTCCAGGGCTCCTGCAGTGGATTGGGACCATCGTCGCCACGAGGCCGTTACTTTCTCTGCGGACCGTCTCGTCGCAACGGAGTCCGCCATGAATCGAACGCTGTGGATCGCCGCGCTGGTCACCCTCACCGCCTGCTCCGATCTCCTGGGCACCTGGCCTGGGGACCTGGACGACTGGAAGTCGGAGCACGGCATCACCGACACCGAGGGCGACACCGACACCGACACCGACACCGACACCGACACCGACGCCGACGCCGACGCCGACGCTGACGCCGACGCCGATGCCGACGCCGACGCGTTGACCTGGGTCCGGTTCTACGCCGACACCTTCACCATGGGCAGCCCCTCCTCCGAGGTGGGCCGCCAGACCGACGAGGAGCAGCGCGCGGTCACCCTCATCGGAGCCTTCCGCATCTCCGCCACCGAGGTCACGAAGGACCAGTTCGAGGGCTTCAT
>CAZHIK010000544.1:0-6489 GCA_964532635.1 uncultured Enterobacterales bacterium | reverse complement strand
AGACGACGCGCTGATGGCCCCCTTCGAAGCGGCCCTGGGCGGGCCCATGGCCCCCGGCGGCTTCGCCCTCGTGTCGGTTTCCCAGGACGATGGCACGGCGCTGGTGATCGCGGGCGAGAACCCCACCGCCACCCTGCACGGCGCCTATCGCTACGCCGAGCACATCGGCGTGGGCTTCGGCCTCGAGGGCGACATCATCCCCGACGAGCGCATCGAGCTGAGCCTGGAGGGCTTCGACGAGCGGGCCGAGCCGGTGCTCGAGACCCGGGGCCTGCTGCCCTTCCACGACTTCCCCCAGGGCCCCGACTTCTGGAGCACCGACGACTACCTGGTGGTGATCGGGCAGCTGCCCAAGCTGGGGTTGAACTTCATCGGGCTGCACACCTACCCACGCTGGTCCACCACCGAGGAGGCAGGCCTGTGATGAGCCAACACGCTGTCCTGACCCTGAGCTCGCTGGTCCTGATCTGCGCCGCCTGCTCCGAGCCCAGTGACGCCGGCCCCCAGGGACCCGAGCCCACCGTGTGGATCGGCCTGACCGACGACATCGGTGCGGGGGCCGAGGTGAGCTGGTCCTACGAAGCCTGGTACGCCCACACCGCCCGCCCCGACAAGATCTGGGGCTACGACACCCACGCCACCGGAGGCTTCCACGGGGGCAGCGATCAGCTGTTCGACCGGGACGCCTACGGATCGGATGTACTGGGGGACGGCACGGTGGGCTCCAACGAGCTGTTCGCCCGCACCGGCGTGATGCTGGACGCGGCGTTTTCCCAGGCCCGGGACCTGGGGGTGCGCACCGCCGTGGGCACCGAGCTGCCCCTTGGCCTCGAGCCCAAGGGGCCCGAGGTGGGCCAGGCCTGGGTGCGCGGTATGCCCATGGAGCTGCAGCAGCGCCTGCAGGAGCGCGGCGAGGATCCCGCGGCCCCCGAGGTGGTCAAGGCCGTGTACCGCGGGATGTTCGAGCGCATCATGCAGACCCACCCGCTGGACTACTACTGGCTGTGGACCTACGAGGGCTGGTCCAGCTACGGGGTCAACCAGCGCCAGATCGACGCGATCCTGGCCGACTTCGTACTGGCCAACGAGGCCGCCGAGCAGGTGGAGGCCCCCTTCGAGCTGGTGCTCGCCGGCTGGAACGTGGGCTCCGCCGACGACCCGGCGGAGTTCGACGACGCACTGCCGCCCCAGATCCCGTTTGTGGGCTTGTGGGACCAGGCCGCGGGCTTCGAAGAGCTGCAGGCCGACAGGATCAAGTGGCCGGGGACCTGGCTCGAGGAGGACTGGGGCCTGTCCCAGCCCCAGCTCGAGCTGCGCCGGCTGCATGCCGACGTCAAGGCCGCCGTGAACAAGAGCTGCCACGGCATCATCGCCAAGCACTGGCGCACCCGCATCCTGGGGCCGAATCTCCACGGCCTGAAGGACCTGACCTGGGCGTACGGGAGCACCGCGGGCGAGCCTTCACTGGCGATCGAGACCGGGAGGGCCGACTGGATCGAGGCCGCCTACCTGGACTGGTCCACCCGCCAGTTCGGCGCCGAGGCCGGACCCGCCGTCGCGGCCATCCTGGCCGAGCTGGACAACGCCGGCGAGGACGGCGCCGGATCGCTCCCCCGCCCCCTGGGCTGGGAAGAAGGCGCCCCCGCAGCCATCGTGGTGCCAGAGGACGAGGGCGGCAGCTGGGCCCAGGTCCAGGACGACTACGTCTTCGTGGCGGAACTGGAGGCGCTGCGGGACAGCGTGCAGGGGGCGGGCAACCTCGAGCGCTTCGACTACTGGCTGGCCTCGTTCCAGGCCCTGAGGGTGATGGGCGAGTACAGCTACCTGCGCTGGAGCTTCGAAGAGGACATACACGAGGAGCGCTTCTCGAGCGCCCTCGAGACCCGCATCGCCATGGCGCGGATGTGGGAGGAGCTGATGGGGCTGCACGCCCGCAGGGCCACCAACGCCAGCGACCTGGGTGAGATCGCCGGGCTGGAGATGGTCACCTGGCACCAAGTCATGGAGGACATGTGGGACAGCGAGCTGGCCCGGGGGCTGGGGGGTGAAGTTCCGGAAGAGGCCTACCCTTCGCAGGCCTACACCGGCCCCGCCCGGGTGGTGGTCACGCCCGCCCGCACCCTGGGGTACAGCGGCGAGCTGCTCAGCATCGACGCCCTGGCTCTGGGTGATGTGCAGGCCGTGGCCCTGCACCTGCGGCCCATGGGGAGCGGGGAGTACGAGGCCGTCGAGCTGGACCACGTGGCCCGCGGCGTGTGGACCACCACCATCGGACCGCTGGAGGAAGACGTGGAGTACTGGGTGGAGGCCCAGCTGAGCGACGGCGCCGCTGTGTTCCCGGCCGCTGCGCCCGAGATTACTCACACCGTGGTGGTGCTGCCGGATTTGGGCTGACGGCGCTCGGACGTCGTCGCGGGCGCACGTGAAGCGCCCCCCACATAGGGCTTGGGTGGAGGCTGGGCCTCCGCTTTCGCCGAACCGGTCCGCTCGTTCTGGGTTTTCATTCACCCCGTAGCAGACCGGGTTGTGGGCGTTGTGGGGAACGCGGAGCGTTCTCCAAGGGGCTGTGGGAGGGCGCGAAGCGGCCTTCCATCGAGGCGGTGGGCGGGCGGTGGGAAACGCGCAGCGTCTTTCCATTGGCCGTCCATCGACTCGTTCAGCTCCGTCATCGTCCACAGCCCACTGCGGGGCCCTCGAATAGGCGGCGCTCGGAAGTGGGGACCTTTGCCACGGGATGCGCATCCACGAGGACCCACTTCCGCCGCGACACCTCAGGCGCCCACGGCCGCCCGCGGCCTTCGCCCGGGGGGGCGTAGCAGCGCCGTCAGGCAGGCCCCTCCCGCGAAGGTGATGTCCACCTCGGCTCCGGCCGGCAGGGCGTAGCGCTCGCGGTGCTGGGCCCAGGTGAGCCGACGGTGCTGGCGGTCGGCTGCCGAACGAGCGAGCAGTGCGGGGAACGGGATGGGGTCCTCGGGCAGCTCGACGGTCACGCAGGTGGCCAGGTCGTGCACGATGTCGTCGAAGACATGACGCGCCGCCGCGGGCAGGAAGAGCGAGGGCAGGCAGTCGAGGGCTGGCTCCGCAGTGGTCTCTGGTAGCTGCTGCACGAGGGGCTCCGATTCATCACCCTGGTCCGTCACCCTCTTCCTCACGGCGACGGCGTGCACTCTTCGCAGCTGCTGGACCTTGGCGAGCTGCCTGCGGATCGGCCACACCTCGGGCCTGTCCACGGTGAAGCCCGTGAGCTTCTTCATCAGCTTGCCGGAGGTGGTGAGGCAGTCTCCGAGCAGGTCACAGTCTCGGCAGGCGCCCTGCTCGCTGCGAAAGATGATGCGCGCCCGGTGTGGTGGGGCGTGGCGGACATCGACGCAGGTGAGGAGCAGGCCGAGGCCATCGGGGCATCGGAGGACCCCAGCCTCGGCGTCCCAGCTCCAACCGTCCCTCCTGGCCAGCAGCCGCTCCCAGTCCAGCTCTCCGAGTCGAACCGCCAGCTTCGCTTCGGCCTCGGCCAGCCGCGGATCGACCTCGGGCTCGGCTACTTCGGCCTCTACGGTGTCGGCCGAGCCTTCGGCGCCCGCGTCGGGCTCGGGAGCCTCGCAGGTCTCGGGGGGCACGGGTCGGGGATCGGGCTGGACGACGCGCGTGTGCTGCTCCGGCGCTTCCCAAGGCGGCGTCTCCAGCTCGAAGCCCAGCGCGATCCTGGCGTTCCACACCATCAGCCCGATGACGGTGGCCAGTTCCTGTCCAGCCGGCTCGTAGCTGTAGATGCGGTCCAGTCCCAGCTCGCGGTCCTCCTGGGCGAAGCGGTTCTCCTGGCCGGTGCGACCGTAGTAGGAGGCCACGACCTCCGCCGCGGGCCACGGCTCGGCCTCGAGGCTGGTGGCGAACAGCTCGTACTGCCAGCCGGCGATCACCTTGCCGCGGGTCGGCTCGGCCTCGCGCTGGAAGCGGCTGACCACGACCCGCACCTTCACGAGCTCGTAGGCGGAGCCGTCGTCCTGGCGCGTGCTGACGGCCGGACGCAGGGTCACCAGCCCGACGTCCGCGGCCGAGCGCTTCGGACCGCTCATGGAGTCGGGCACCAGCTCCCACTGGGCCTCCACCAGCCGGCGTCGCAGCTCGGGCTGGTCCAGCAAGGCGGGGCGGTTCAGCCGGGTCACGAAGTGCACGCCGGCATCGAGAAAGGCCGACAGCTGCGGCACGCCCCCGTAGTCGCCGTCCGCCCGGATCAGCAAGCGCTCGAGGGGGTGCTCCAACCGGGCGCAGAAGTCCACTGCGACCTGCAGCGCCGCTGGTAGCTCCTCCCGACGGTCGCCGTTGCCGGGGCTGATCATCGAGTGCAGCCACAGCCCGCTCCCCGCGTGTTGCAGGGCGGCGCGGCGGATCTGCAACTCGCCCCGCTTGCGCCCGGGGTAGCCCGGCTTGGCGAAACCATCAGTCCGACGCCGCGGCTCGGGTAGATCCTCCCCGGTCGGCAGCGCGCGTTGCCGCAGCGCCGTGACGGTCGGGTCGTAGTCCAGCACGTGCCAGCCCTGGCCCAGCGCGTCGGAGTGCTGGACCGCCGGGTGCCGCAGCACCGGCTCGACGCCCACCGCCTCGGTCAGCAGCCACCCCACCTGTGGGCGCAGCAGCTCGTGCTCGACATCGCCAAGCGCGCGGGACATCGCCGTGGACGAGCCCAGGCTCTTCCGGCCTGCCACCGCGGCCAGCTTCACCTTGTGCTGCCGCGCCCGGTACCAGAACTTCTTCAGGCCCACAGGGAGCCGCGAGGCGAAGTAGTAGGCGAGGAAGACGAACACATCGATGCCGGCGTAGCCCCCCTCCCGCCGGATCTGCAGGCGCTCGGCCACCTCGTCCAGCTGATCGCGCCGGACCAGGTCCAGCAGCAGCGCTACCCCGGCAGCGGACCAGTCGGGCAAGCGGGCGTTGTTCTTCTCGGTCGACGTGACATTCCTTCGGCAGCGGGCCATGTTCCCCTCGGTCGTGGATGTTCGCGGGCTCTCCGGCGCCACACCAAGAGGGGCCCGCGGATGGAGCCCCCCTCACCGTCATCGGCCTGTCCGAGGGCGGCGAGGGGGGCACCGACCACCTACAGCGTGTCAGGCGAAGGATCCAGGGCGCGCCACGCGATTACGCCTTTGATTGATGGGCTATGAAGGATCCGCATCCCGTGGGATCGACGCGCATTCCGCGTCGTTTCGGGGACCCTGGGGCCAGGGTGGCGCTATCGACGCGCATTCCGCGTCGTTCGGTGAGCCCTGGGGCCAGGGTGGCGCTATCGACGCGCATTCCGCGTCGTTCGGTGAGCCCTGGGGCCAGGGTTGCGATTTCGACGCGCTCGGGGAGGTGAGAGAGAGTCCGGGCACGCCTACGTCAGGCGGCCTCGCCAGGGCAGAAATGCTCAATATTCTCACCACTATCCCGATCTATGGTTAAAATTCTGACCACAATGGCACGAACCACTACCATCCCCCACCCTTCTGTCCAGCGTCTGCTCACCCAGCTTGGGGAGAAAATCCGCCTGGCGCGGCTGCGTCGTGGGTTCTCGGCCACGATCGTGGCGGAGCGGGCGGGCATGTCCCGCAACACCCTGCGCGCCATCGAGCGCGGCGAGGCTGGCGTCACCATTGGGGCCTACGCCAACGTGCTCCACAGCCTGGGGCTGCACCAGGACCTGGGCCTGGTGGCCCGGGACGACGAGCTGGGGCGCAAGCTGCAGGACGCAGGCCTGCCCAGCCGCGGGCGTGCCCGCAGGAACCGATAGCCACGGCTGACAGGCGCGCCATGGAGGCCTCGGCGGACGGGGGGGGGGCTCAAGGGGCCAGGGCTGGTCGCTGTCGCCGGACTTCGGTGGGGATCTCCAAGCTCGAGCAGGACGGCATGGCCGAGGCGTTCCGCATTGCGGAGGAGTGGACCGGCTGAGCGTCTCTACGCCGCCTTCACCGCCAGCTCCTCGAGGGCGGCCAGCACCTGTTCCACCGGGGGGTGGTCGCCCGCGACCTTGCTGGCGTAGCGGTAGGTGATCTCGCCGCCGGGCTTGACGATGAGCACGCCGCCTTGCTGGATGGGCTCGCCCTCGACCGTGTTCTGGGAAAAGCCGGCCTTCTTGGCGCGGCGGGCGTTCATCAGCACCTGCAGGCGCAGGGTGGAGCCCACGCCGTAGCGGAAGCCCAGGGCCTGGTAGGACAGGCGCTGGGGGTCGACCCAGATGGGGCCAGGCACGTCGAACTCACCGCGGAAGCCCCGGGCGAAGTTCGCGGCGCCGTTGCCGATGAAGTACAGCTCGGCGCCCAGTTCGTGGATGCGGTCCACGTAGGGAAGGAAGGAGCTGACCTGCTCCTTGCAGAACAGTCAACCGAAGTGGCGCAGCCAGACGATCACGGCAGGCCGCTCGGCCCAGGCGTCGCCGAGGAGGACGGGTTCTTCGCTGTCGGTGCGGAGGGGGATGGTGGCGAGGTCTTGGGTGGTCATGGGGGGCCTCGGAGGGGG
>CAZHIK010000543.1:0-6490 GCA_964532635.1 uncultured Enterobacterales bacterium | reverse complement strand
GCGGTCTCACCAGCCACGGCCAGCGCGGACCTGAGACGACTGTTGGACGCCGGGCTCGTGATGCGCCAGGGACGTGGCAGAGACACGCGCTACCTCGCGGCCCCCGTGCTTCGCGTCTTGGTCTCCGACGCCGAGGACGCCTGATCAGCGGCGTCTCGAGTTCCATCCAGTATTGCTGGCATGGCCACCGAGGCGGGCCGTATGGTCCTGGTAGCGGAACCCGAAGCTGGGGTCCTCGAACGCCAGGCCACCTGGGCCGCGCCGTGGGGGCCATGCTGGTGACCAGCCGCTGGAGGGGATTGAGCGCCTCGGACCCGGGCACGGGCCCGAAGCCCTGCGGCCCCAGGGTGTGGCAGCCCTCGCCGTCGGTGCAGGCCCACAGCTGACCGCTCGCGCTGTGGCGCAGGGCCCGGATGGTGCTGGTGCCGAGCCCGGTCGCGCCACGAGGGCATGGACCAAGACCGCAGCGAACCTCGGAGCATGGAAGCACGAGACTCCCCCGTTCACAACCTTCACCGAGAGGGGCGATGCCACGGTAGATGGCGTACGAAGAACATTATGCTGCACGCCAGTCCAGGCATCGAGCATGGCCACCACCGGCGATGATCCGCTGTTGCCGACCAGCCCGCTGCCAGGGTATCTTCGGGCCTTCATCGGGCCTTTCCGCTTCGGAGATCCCCTCTTGACCAGCTCTGCTCGCGTCCTGTCTCCGCTGCTGGCCCTCGGCCTGCTGATCGCCCCGGTGTCCACGGCTCGAGGCGACTGTAGCGAAGCGGTCACCACCGCCGATCTCGTGGCCATGCTCGAGGGGGCGGAGTGGGCCTACGGCCAGGCGGATCTGCGGGGCTTCTCCCAGGCGACCGAACAGCTTCGAACTCAGCTCCCCTGTCTGAGCGAAGAGCTCCCTCGCAACACGGCTGCCCGCATCCACCGCGCGGTGGGCCTGCGCGGCTTCGTCGACCGCGACCCGGATGTGTCCACCCGCGCCTTTGCGGCCGCGCGGGTCATCGAGCCTGCCTACACCTTCCCCAGCGCGATGGTGCCTGCTGGCAACCCGGTCTTGGCGGACTACAACGCTGTGGCGG
Source organism: uncultured Enterobacterales bacterium (assembly GCA_964532635.1). GTDB lineage: Bacteria > Myxococcota_A > UBA796 > UBA796 > JAFGLY01 > CALDOK01. The sequence continues at coordinate 5,405 of CAZHIK010000543.1, read as the reverse complement.
TCGAGTCCGGCGAGTACATCGACGTGCTGGCGCCCGCCGACGGCTACCTCGTCTTCGATGGTCGCCCCGACACCAGCCGGCCTCGGTACTGGCCCACCGTGGTCCAGTTTGTCACATCGGAGGGTCAGGTCACCGACACCTTCTATCTGTGGCCCGAGCAGTCGCTGCCAGTCTACGAGATCGCTTCGGTCCCTCCCGACACCGACCACCTGCCCGCGGACTCGAGCGACCGCGACGCCGAGCCAGTGGTGAGCGTGCCACTGTTGGCGGTTGCCGGTGGTCTGGCGGTCGCTTCGGGGGCTCTGTTCCTGGCTTCCCGGTCCGCCCACGACCGGTACTACGATCCCAGCACCCCGATGGCCGATCTCGCCGCGCTGCGCTCCAGACACAACGGCTTGGTGTGGGCCGGCCGCGGGGCTGCCGCCGGCGCAGCGTTGACCGGGGCCAGCGCGTTCCTGGTGGTGCGATGGTGACGCAGGCCGAAACCACCGGCCGCAGCTATCGCATCATCGAGGTTGTCGGACGCGGTGGGTTCGGTACCGTCTACCGAGCGGAGATGCTCGGCGCCGGTGGCTTCAGCAAGCAGGTGGCCATCAAGGTCCTGAGCAACGACAACGAGGCGCCACCCGAGATCCTGCAGCGCCTTCGGGACGAAGCCCGCATCCTCGGCTTGCTCCGCCACCGGGCCATCGTGGGGGTCGATGGGCTGGTCTTGTTCGATCAGGGCTGGGCCGTGGTCATGGAGTACGTACCAGGGGTCGATCTCGCCGGCATCATCGCAGGTGGCCCCGTGCCCGCACGGGTGGCCCTCGAGCTGATCGAGGAGGTCGCCTCGGCCCTGCACGCCGCCTATGCGGTGGCGCCCGCCGGTCGGCTGGAGCCTCTGCACCTGGTGCACCGCGACATCAAGCCATCGAACGTCCGTCTCACCGCTCAGGGTGAGGTCAAGGTGCTCGACTTCGGTGTGGCACGCGCTGACTTCTCGGCGCGCGAAGCGCACACCAGCACCTACCTGTTCGGTTCGCTCAAGTACATGGCCATCGAGCGGCTCGAGGGGGTGGAGACGCCCGCGGCCGACGTCTACGCGCTGGGCTTGGTGTTGGCTGAGCTGCTGCTGGGGCGCGACCTGCCCGAGCCACCCCGTCAGGCCGAGCGCTTCGCCGCCTACATGGACAACCTGCTCCAGGACGTGGTCGCAGAGGTCAGCGCAGGTCCCTTTGCCCTGGCCGAAGAGCACATGGCAGGCCTGGTTCATCTGCTGCGCACCATGCTCGCGGACAACCACGAGCGGCGCCCTGGGGCCTCAGCCGTCGAGCGGAGCTGCCGCGCTCTGCGACAGGTCAGTGTGGGTCCATGGTTGCGGGAGTGGGCGGCAGATCAGGTCCCTCGGCTGGCCGCTGATCTCACCGTCGTGGGCCGGGCACACGACAGCGGCTCGATCCTCGTGGAGCGCACCAGCTCCGGTGGTGAGCCGGCCCTGGCCCCCGTGCCCGCTGATGGCGACGAGCCGTCCAGCGGGATCGGCCGCATTCTGATTCCCGGGATAGTCTTTGGGGGGATCGCAGGCAGTGTGGTGATCGGTCTACTGGCCCTCGCTGGCGTGGCCCACTGGCTCGATGACGATCCCCTGTCCGGCCTGCCCAGCGACCTGGCTCCCTCCAGCGACGATCAGCTCGACGCCGCTGACGCAGCCGATGCTGCGCCGCCGTCTTGGCCGCCGTCCGATGGGGTGCCGGTCACTGATGCCGACCCGCCCGTCGGCCCGGAACCTGTCCCGGACCCTGTCCCGGTGGTGCAGCCGGCGCCGGACCCCACCCCTCAGCCCGTGCCCGCCTCCGAGCCCATGGCGGAGGTGATGCTCACGGGTGATGCGCGCTCCGTGTGGCTCATCTCCCCTGATGGGCGCTTCCCCGTCGGGCAGGTACCGCCTGGTACCTACGAGATCAAGGCCTGGTTCGACCAGCCCGAGCCGGCTGTGGCCGGAACGGTCACCCTCCACGACGGCGAGCGGGTCACCCTGCGCTGCATCGGCGCGATGGCCCGCTGCGTTCGCGATGACTGATCCGCCTGGAGTTCTCCATGCACAGCACCCTCCCCAGCCTCCTGCCGCTGCTGCTCTGCGCTTGCCTCATCACCGAAGAAGACCACCAGGCCTGGTTGGACCAGGACGGTGACGGCGTGCAGCGAGACGAGGACTGCGACGACACCGACGCCTCCGTGGGCGCCGGCAGCACCTGGTATCTCGACGCCGACGGCGACGGGTTCGCGCTCGAGGGTGCTGAGCAGGTGCAGGCCTGTCAGCAGCCCTCGGGCTACGCCGAACACACGGGAGACTGCGACGACAGCGAGCCGCTGGCCCATCCCGGTGCCGACGAGACCTGGTACGACGGCATCGACGGCGACTGTGACGGCGCCGACGACTACGACCAGGACGGCGACGGCTGGCTCGCCGATGGCTGGGGCGACGACTGCGACGACACCGATGCCGCCGTCAACCCCGAGGCCTTCGAGCTGGTGGACGGCATCGACAACAACTGCGATGGCGACGAGGACTTCCTCGGGCTGGCCCAGGCCGACGCCGTGTTGGTGGGCGAGTACGATGGCGACAACGCCGGCAAGTCCGTAGCCGGCATCGGTGACGTCGACGGCGACGGCTTCGACGACCTGCTCATCGGCACCGAGTCGGCCGACGGCGGCAACGTCCCTGGCAAGGCCTACCTCGTGTTGGGTCCCGTAGGCGGAGAGCTGGAGCTGAGCACCGAGGCCTACACCATCTCGGGTTCCTTGGACGGCGACGAGGCCGGCTACAAGGTCGCGGGCGCTGGCGACACCGACGGCGACGGCCTGGCCGACTTCCTGGTGGGTGCGCCGGAGGCTGGGGACAGCAGCTCTTCCAGGCCGGGCGAGGCCTACCTCTTCCTGGGCCAGGGCAGCTTCGTCGGTCTGGATGCGGACGACGCCGCGCTGGTGATCCAGGGCGTCCGCGATGGCGATGCGCTCGGCTACGAGATGGTCGGCGGTGGTGATCTGGACGGTGACGGCCTCGCCGACCTGGCGGTCACAGCGGTGGAGTACGCCGACCTGCGCGGCAAGGCCTACGTCGCCCTGGGAGCCAGCGAGCACCGGGGTATCGTGGGTGTGGACTCCCTCGATGCGGGCTTCACCGGGGTGGCGGTTCGGGACCGCCACGGCCGCGGGCTGGCCATGGGCGACATGAACGGTGACGGCTTGGACGAGCTTGTCACCGGAGCCAAGGAACACGACGGCGGCGGAGATCGCGCCGGAGGGGCCTTCATCCTCGACTTCCAGGGCACAGTGGAGTCCCGGGACATGGAGGATGCCGACGGCATCCTGCTGGGAGCGGAGGCCGGAGGCTTGGCCGGAGGCGCTGTCGACGTGGGGGATCTGGACGATGACGGCTACGGCGAGCTCATCGTGAGCGCGGAGCTGACAGAGGTGGACGGCTACGAGACCTCGGGCACGGTCTACCTTGCGCCGGGTGGCGCCGTGCTGCCCAGCGGCAGCCTCGCGAGCATGACCACCCGCATGGACGGTGATCCGGGCTGTCGCCTGGGACGTTCCCTGGCCGTGCTCGGCGATGTAGACGGGGACGGCGCGCAGGACCTGGCCGTCGCTGGGCCCGAGTGCACCGTCGGCGGTACCGACGCGGGGGCCGTGATGGTCCTCCTGGGGGGCTTCGAAGGCACCCTGCGGGTCAGCGATGCCGACATCATCCTGGCTGGGGGCTCCGGCGCCCGCCAGGCGGGTTGGTCCGTGGCGGCCGCGGGTGACGTGGACGCCAGCGGCTTCGCGGACATCCTCGTCGGTTCCCCCGACGACGGAGGGGGGCCGGGCGTGGCCCACCTGCTCCTGGGTCGGGAGTTCTGACGAGCCGCGGGACACGGGCCTCGAACCGGAGGTCGGCGCCGTCTGTGGCGACCGCCCTTTCGATCCGTCCCCCGCGTTATGGGGTGGCCGCCAAGGGATGGGAGCCTCGCTGTGCCTCGAGCGCCCACCCTGGTCGGGTCCTTCGAACCCGCCCGCAGCGCAGGAGTCCGCCGGTCATGGCCGTCAGCAGCAAGTATCGCATCGTCCGCCGCTCCACCCTGCTGCTCGCCGCGCTGATCCTGGCCTCGGGCTGTCGGCGCCGGGCCTCCGGTGACTTCGACATCACAGTGGTGGAGAGCGAGGTCCAGGTCACCGCCCCCTGGGTGGAGTTCACCACCAGCGAGCCTGGGACCTCCTGGATCGAGTACACCTACGAGGATCGCGAGCGGCGCAGCACCTCCGCCTCGGCGGCCGGCACCACCGAGCACCGCCATCGCCTGATGGGCCTGCCCCCCGAGCTGGAGGTGGAGATCTACGCCGTGTTCGAGGCCGATGGCAGCGAGCAGGAGGTGGAGGTCGAGGGCAGCCTCACCACCGGCGCCATCCCGGGCGACATCCCCGAGCTGCCCCAGCTCCACGACGTCGAGGGTGGCTACGATCCCGACAGCTACGTGTTGCTGGTGTTCAACGACACCTCGGCGGCCTACCAGCTCATCCTCGATCGCCAGGGCCGCACCGTCTGGTACGACACCTGGACCGACGATCGAGCCTCCATGGGCGCGATCATCGACATCGAGGAGGGCCTGCTCTACTCCGGGGTGCGCTCCACGGAGACCATGTCGGTCGTGGAGCTGTACAAGAGCTCGCTGTACGACGACGAGGAGCCCGTGATGGTCGAGGTGGGTCAGGCCCACCACGACTGGGACAACACCCCGGGCGGCTCCTACGCTGTCATCGAGGTGGTGATCGGCAGCTACTGGTCCCACGAGCACGGCGAGGAGAGGTCCTGCGTGGGTGACCAGATCACCGTCTTCCAGGAGGACACCTCCTCGGAGGTGCTCTTCAACACCTTCGACTGGCGCGAGCCTGTGGAGGAGGAGATGTGGGACGCCGGTGAGTTCTACATCGAGTTCGAAGACTGGACCCACGGCAACCACCTCCACTACCGCGCCACCACGAACTCCCTGCTCTTCTCCGTCCGCAACCAGGCCGTGCTCGTGGAGGTCGACTTCGACAGCGGCGAGGTGATCGAGACCTACGGCGGCGAGGGCTACTCGGACTTCGATGAAGGCTACCACTTCGCTGATGGTACCGAGCCGTTCTACTACCAGCACGGTGCCGAGTGGCTGGACAACGGCAACCTGCTGATGATCAGTACCCCGCGGTCCCAGGAGGGTGGCCCCGGTCGCGACACCGTCGCCGTGGAGTACCAGCTCGATCACGACAACAAGCTGATGACCGAGGTCTGGCGCTACAGCGGCGATATCTACGCCAACTCAGGTGGCTACGCTCAGCGCCTGCCCAACGGCAACACGCTGATCGAGTGGGGCTATCCCACCCCGGTGGTGCGCGAGGTC
>CAZHIK010000542.1:0-6498 GCA_964532635.1 uncultured Enterobacterales bacterium | reverse complement strand
GGTCATGCAGGACATCCCCACCCCGGAGATCTACCTGGACAACGTCGAGGGCACCCCCTTCCGCGACTACTGGAAGCAAGACCTCGAGGCGGCCTGGCGCCGGGACCACAACCACCCCAGCCTGGTGAGCTGGGTGCTGTTCAACGAAGCCTGGGGCCTGGTGGAGCCCGGGGATGTGTGCAGCAACCAGGAGCTGCAGGACTGGGTGCTGGAGAGCGTGGCCTACGCCCGGCAGCTCGACCCCAGCCGCTGGATCGAGGACGAGAGCACCACCGATGTCACCATGGGCGCCTTCGACCACACCGACACCGACTTCACCTCGTGGCACTACTACAGCGACGACTGGGCAGACGTGGACGAGCACCTGGACGAGGTGCTGGCGGGCTCCACCATCGGCGGCGACCACCTGTACTGCCCCGGCTACACCCACCAGGGCCAGCCCCTGCTGCTCTCCGAGTTCGCCGGCGCCAGCTGCTACCAGACCGTGGGCCTCGAGGGCCCCGACATCGCCGAGCACTGGGCGGCCTGGCTCAACGCGGTTCGTTCACGCCCCCTCATCGCCGGCCACATCTTCACCCAGCTGACCGACGTGGAGTGGGAGCGCAACGGGCTGGTGGCCTACGACCGCACAGCCAAGGACCTGGGCTGGGCCGAGCCCGACGGCCTGGCCCTGGCCAACGCCGCCGACGCCGTGCTGCTCAGCGGCCTGCCCGGCCAGAGCCTGGCCGCGGGCGAGCGGGTGGAGGTGGAGGTCTCGGTGGCCCGAGGCGGCGACGGCTGGGCGATCCAGACCGCCCGGGTCGACGTGGGCTGGGCCTGGTACGCCATCGACGAGGGCGGCGAGTTCGACGAAGACGAGCCGCTGGCCGAGGGCCTGCTGGATGCCTTCGAGGCGCGCTGGGGCATCACCGACGCAGGCACCATCAGCCTCATCGGCCCCGGACAGGACGCGATCCTGGTGGTGGTGGCGAGCATCGACCGGGAGCCCGTAGCCCGGACCTGGCGGGTCTACGGAGGGGGGTGAGTCCATGCCTCGGAAGGCGCTGAACCCTGTGCTGGGCCTGCTGCTCCTGGCCGCCTGCGACAGTGACCCCGGCCGGCCCTCGGCCGAGGAAACCTGCGCGCCCGACTTCATCCTCGACGGCGAGGCCTGCGTGCCCGTAACGTGCGGCGTGGGCACCTGGGGGGAGCTGGAGGTCGACGGAACGACGGTCCACGTCGACGCGGCGTCGGGCGATGACGGCGACGGGAGCGCCGAGAAGCCCCTGCGATCCATCCAGGCCGGGCTCGACCTCGCCGTGGAGCGGGGGAGTCGGCTCGTGGCCGTCGCCGCCGGCATCTATGCCGAGACCCTCGACCTGGGCCCCGAGCACTCGGACACCCACCTCGCTGGTCGCTGCCACCAGCTGGTGACGCTGGACGCCAGCGTGGGAGCCCCGGGCACACCGGGGATCGACATCGATCCCAGGCAGGGAGAGGTCTCCGTCACGGGCCTGACGGTGGACAGCTCGACCTACATCGGCGTCCTGGTCGTCTCGGGGCAGGTGCACCTGGAAGACATCCGCGTCGTGCGCAGCAACGACCTCGGGGTCGTCGTGGCGCGGGACAGGATGGCGACGGCCATGCACGTCGAGATGAGCCACAGCGAGGTCAGCGAGAACCTCCTCGCCGGAATCCTGGCCTGCACCTCCGAGACCCATCTATCGCTGATCGATGTGACGGTGACGGACACCGTCGACGGGGGCCCAACGATTGGGGGATTCGGCGTCGACGTCTACGGAGGTGCCACCCTCGAAGCCGAAGACTGCGTGATCACGGGGCATCCCTCGGCCGGGGTCCTGGTCATGGAGGAAGAAACCACAGCGTACCTGGAGAACGTCACGATCGAGCAGATCCGCCCCACATCGGGTCAACCCGAGGGCTTCGGCATCCGGGCGGAGGCTGGGGCCTTCATCGAAGCTCGGGGCTGCACGATCACCGACAACACCACCGCGGCCATCATCGCCCACAACGCGGGCACCTCCGTGCACCTGCTGGACACCGTCATCGAGGGCACTCAGCCCGACGCGACCGGAGAGCAGGGCCACGGCATGAACATCCAGGATGGCGCCGCGGTCCTGGCCGAAGGATGCGAGCTGATCGGCAACAGCTCCACGGGCATCAACATGGTCGGGCACGGCACGCGCGTGGAGCTGCGGTACTGCACGGTACGGGACACCCTCCCCGACACCTTCGGGTCCAATGGCCTGGGCGCATACGTTCGGGAAGGCGCCGTCCTGCTGGCCCAGGAAACCACCTTCGCCAGCAACGCCCGAGTCGGTCTGATCGTAGGCGACCCGGGCAGCACGGCCCAGCTCCGAGACGTGGTGGTGCGCTCGACCCGACCGGACGACAACGGCCTCAACGGATGCGGAATCCAGGTGCACGACGGTGGGTGGCTCTCGGCCGAGCGGGTGATGCTCGTCGCCAACGCGGGCGACGGCTTGTCGGTGACCGACGCGGGCTCGATGGCGACGCTGTCCCACGTCACCATCCGCGACTCGGTTCCGAACGCGGAAGGTTCTCTGGGAAGGGGGATCGAGGTCGACGCCGGAGCACTCCTGGAAGCGGACGGCTGCCTGATCGCCGGAAATCCCGAGTTCGGGCTCGGCCTGACCGGTGAGGGCACCGTGGCCAGGCTGCGGAACACAGCGCTGTTGGGACCTGACGCCTACACCGCAGGCCCAGCCTACGGCGTCTACATCGACCAAGGCGCGCGGCTGGAGGCCGAGTCCTGCGAGATCGTGGGGTGCAACTACGGCGTCTACGCCCACGATCCCGCGACCGCCGTGGTGCTCGAAGACGTCACACTACTCGGTGCTGCTCAGACCAGCTCCGAACCGGAGGGCATGGGAGTCGGTGCCTTCAGTGGATCGAGCCTGAAGATGAGGAGCAGCGAGATCGCGCAGTTCCGCAGCACCGGACTGCAGCTCGGAAACCCGGGAACGCAGGCACACCTGGTGGACGTGCGGATCGTGGACACGATGCACTGGCCCGACGGCCGCTTTGGCTACGGTGTGACCGCATGGGGTGGGTCCAGCCTCACCGCAAACCGAGTCTGGCTCGACTCCAACATCGGAGCGGGACTGGTGGCGGCCGAGCACGGCACACAGGTCCAGCTTCGGGACGTCACCATCACCGGCACACAGACCAATCCCACCTTGCAAGGAATGACCGCACCTGGCCTCGTCAGCCAGCAAGGCGCGACCGTGGAGGCGACGGTACTCTCGGCCTCGAACAACGAGGGCCCCGGGCTGTACACCTCGGATGACGGCTCGCTGCTCAGCTGTGCCGACTGCTTGCTCGAGGGAAACCACTTCGCGGGCGCGGTGGTCATCGAAGAAGCTGCGCTCGAGATCGCCTCCTCGACCATCACGTCAAACCCCGAGTCCTCGAACCTCGGAGGTGGCGTTGGAGTGTTCGCCTCGGCCCAGTGGACCAACCAAGGGCCGACGCTGACCCTCACCGACAGCGTCGTGTCCGACCAGGCTGTCGCAGGGGTATGGCTCGGCGAAGATGGCAACTACCACCTCGAGGGCAACACGATCAGCCAGTCCACTGGTGTCCCCCACGGCGCCACACGGCGCTGCGGCGACGGCGTGTTCGCGCGCTCGGTGACGGGAGACGGTGAACACTCCGGGCTGGCGCTGGTGGACAACACCCTCTCCGGCCACGCTGGCGCGGGCCTGTTCCTGCAGGACGCCGATGCGACCATCGAAGGCAACAGCTGGAGCGACAACGGCACGGACCTGTGGGCCCAGGGCAGCCCGTGTCCTTCGGTACCAGAGCCCTACCCAGGCGTGCCCGACCAGGAGCTCTGTCCCGCCTGGGACCAGCCCACCTGCCCGCTGTTCTTCACCCTCGCCATGATCGTCGACGACCCCGATCCCAGGCTCGTGCGAACCACCAGACCCGCCTTTCACCAGACCACGGGCTCGGCTCCGATGTCCCAGGTCACCCTCATGGACGGGCGTCGCTGGCCCTAGCGGTGGTTCACGGCCCCGAGCGCACCGCCCAGCGAAACGGCGGGATGCGCTCCCCCGCCTGCTCGGCGAAGGCCGGCAGGTCGATGCGCTGACCCTGGACCGTGCCCACCGCCCGCGCGGGCCCGAGATGGGCCGGCACCGGGAAGACCCACAGCTCCTGGTCCCGCTCCTCCGTCTCGATGACCAAGTCCAAGCCCGCGCCCTCGACCTGCCAGCGCACCGGCCACCAAGCGCCCGTGCGGCGGCTGTGCCAGCGCTCGAGGGCGGTGATGTGCAGCTCCTCCACGGGCAGGGGCTCCACCCGGCCATCCCGATCCGCGATCCAGGCCCGTGAGCCCGGGGCACCACGCTGCGCGTCGTCCAGCATCCACAGGATGGACAGGGATCGCTCCGGCGTCGTCTCCGTGGCCGGCAGGTCCACCGTGAACCACTCGAAGCCCTCGTAGCGCTCGCTGTAGATGAAGCCCCACTGGTGCTTGCAGAAGCCGGTGCCGTGCACCCAGCGGGTCTCGCGCCCCCGCTGCCAGCGGCCCTGGACATCCAGGGCCTCGTGCTGCGCCCAGTGGTGGTGCCCGCCCCCGGGCTCCAACTCCACCAGGCCCCCGTCCCCGGGCATCACCGCCGGAGCCGTGGGCACGAAGCGCAGGCTCACCCGCTCGCGGCCCGCGCCCACCTCGAGCAGCCAGGCGCCCTGGTCCCAGGCCAGGCTCCAGTCCCCATGGCGAAGGTCGAGCCCATCGCCCACGAAGCGCGCAGTGAAGCGATCCGGGAAGCCCACCCGATCCGCCTCCAAGCTGCGCTCCCCCCGTATCCGCACCCAGGCCACGTGCAGCGGGCCAACCAGCCAGCCCACCGGCACCCCGACCACCCGATCCCGCCGGGTGCGCTGCACGATGAAGCCGGCGAAGACCTCCAGGGACTCCCCACTCTCTGCGTCCACCAGGTCGGCGTGCAGGTGCCACCACTCGGTCTGGGCCCAAGGGTGGGGTGCCTGGTCGGCGGGCATGGAGATGGGAGGGCCCGCCAGGGGACTGCGCAGCGGAGCCTGGATGCAGCCGAGCAGCAGCACCAACCACCAGGAGATCAAGACACCCACCGATCGCGGCGTCGAAGCCGGCCGCGCAGCTCACCCAGCAGCCCCCGGGCCGCCTGCCGCCCTCCGCGGATGGCGCTCTCCATGCAGGGAAAGTCCAGCTCGTTGCGCACCCAGTCCCCAGCGAACCACAGCCCCTCGAGCGGCCCGCGGGCCTGCGGCTTGTACTTGAGGGATCCCGGCTCCGAGTTCCAGTAGCGGCGGTGGGGCCCGTGGTGGCGGATGAGCTTCCAGGCCCGAGCGCCCTCCATGGTGAAGTCCTCGTAGCCCCGCACCCGGCGCAGGCTGGCCAGGGACCGCTCCACCAGCGCCTCCTCCGGCCAGTCCTCATAGCCGGTCTCCGGACCCACGAAGTGCAGCACCGCGCCGAAGCGGGCGTCGTCCCGGTAGCTGGGCAGGAAGGGCTTGACGTCCACCACGGCCCCCAGGGGCTCGTCCAGGCCGATCACGAAGGAGCGCGGCCCCCAGCGCACCGCGCTGCGGTGCCAGACGTGCAGCCCCAGGGGCGAGACGGTGGTCAGCTTCGCGATGTTGGCGAAGGGGCGCAGCTCGAGCAGATCGGGCTGCTCTTCCAGGATGCTCTGCCAGGCCGCGGGAGGGATGGCCAGCACAGCGGCGTCGAAGTCGCGAACCGCGTGCTCCGAGCCCGGCACCACCGGCACGGGGTGCTCCAGCCAGTCCTCCACCAGCGCCTCCCCCACGCAGCGGAAGCGCAGGCCGGTCAAGCGCTCTCCGTCGTGCTCCAGGCCCACCAGCTGCCGCCGGGTGTAGATGCGGCCCCCCAGGTCCCGGATGCGCTGAGCCACCGGACCCCACCACACCTCGCTCATGGCGCCCATGGGGAAGCGGAAGTCCGCGGTGGTGAAGTCCCGCCCCATCACCTTCACCGTCTTGATCATCGGGTAGGCGCTCACCTGCCCGGGCAGGTTGAACTGGGCCTCGCGGGTGACCCGCCACAGGCGCGTCCCAGCCAGGCTGGGGGGAAAGCCTCGCTCGATGCACCAGGCCGTGAAGCAGATGTCGTCGAAGCGCTCGGCGTTGCCGGCCAGCACCTCCGGCATGGCCCGAGCGAAGAACCAGGCGAAGCGCAGCTTCTCCTCCAGGGTCATGCCCGTGTACGACAAGCCCTGGATAAGGGTCCGGCCGGTGTGGGAGCCCAGGTAGAGCTGGTGGGTCCGCTGGTCCCGCTCCTCCCACACCAGGGCCTCGCCGAAGCCCGAGGTGCTCGCTGTGTCGATGTCAATCCCCGAGCGCGCAAGCAGCCCCCGCATCTGCTCGTAGAAGCCGAACCAGCAGTGCAGGCCCTGCTCCACCACCCGGCCATCGGCGGTGGTGAAGGCCGCAGCGTTGCCCCCCAGGTAGGGCTCCAGGCTGTGCAGC
>CAZHIK010000541.1:0-6500 GCA_964532635.1 uncultured Enterobacterales bacterium | reverse complement strand
GACCCCGAGTGCGCCGCCACCCCCGCGGCCTTCCTCGAGCTGCTTCGCAGCCTCGACCCTCGGCGCCCGGCGCCGGAGATCACCCTGATCGAGGCCCGCTCCACCGATCCGGTGCTGCTGCGGGCGGTCCCCTTCCACTCCATCTGCGCCCACCACCTGGTGCCGTTCTCGGGCCAGGCTTGCATCGGGCTGCGTCCCGCGGGTCGCCTGGCCGGGCTGGGCTCTATCGCTCGCCTGCTGCATCACCACGCCCTGCGGCCCCAGGTCCAGGAGCGACTGGGGGCCCAGCTGGCCGAAGACCTGATGAAGCGCCTCGGTGCCAGCTCGGTCTTCGTGCACCTGCAGGCCCGCCATCTCTGCATGGAGCTGCGCGGCGCCCGCACACCGGCCCAGGTCGAGACCCTCGCCTGGCGTGGAGCCGAGGATCCCCAACTCCGCACCCTACTCGGTGAAGTCAACACAGACGGAATGTAGGGGCGGGGTTTATCCCCGCCCGAAGAGCACGATAGGCGGGCGCCGTAACGGATGGGCAAACCCCGCCCCTACAGAGGCCTACTCGGGCTCGGCCGGAGGCTCCGCCAGGATCTCTTCGAGCTTCTTGGCCAGCCGGGAGTCTTCCTCGCCGCGGAAGCGGGGCAGGCAGGCTTTGATGGCGCCGTCGCCGTCGATGACGAACACGGTGGACATGCCCGGCACCTCGAGCTCCTTCAGGGCTTCGCGACCGGCCCATGCGATCTCGAAGTCCCGCGGCGGGGCGTCCTGCCAGAACTTGTTGACCATCCAGGGCTTGTCGTCCACCGACAGCAGGAAGACCTGCACGCCCTTGCCCTTGTAGGCATCGGCCAGATCGTTGAGGGGGTCGAGGGTGTCCAGGCACGCGTCACAGGTGCTGGCCCAGACATCGATGACGCGGACACCATCGAAGTCACTGAGGGTGTGGACCTCGCCCTCGATCTGGATGGTCAGATCGGGGAATGCCATGCCGACGTTGAGGTGATCCGGAGGCAGGGGGGCCCCGCCCCGGAAGCTGTCGGGCAGGCGGGTCTCGAGCCAGGCATCCAACCCGCCCGAAGCCCAGCGCATGGAGTCGAAGAGGCTCTCGGCGGTCTCGCGAGCCTGGCGATCCAGCCCCGGCTCGCCGGAGGGACCCATGGCCAAGCCACGGCCCAGGTGCTCCAGGGCCGGGCCCTCGAGGCCCAGCTCGGCGTAGACCAAGCCCAGGTGGAGGTGGAAGACGGGCTCGTTCTCCCGCGCCACGAGCAGCACCCGGCGGAGGTCGGCCGCCGCCGCTTCGTGGTGTCCAAGGAGATGGAGGATCCAGGCGCGGGTGTCGAGGCGCGCCGCGGTGAGGTGGGCCATCTTCTCCACCCAGGCGTCGTAGCCGTCGATGGAGGGATCCGACTGGGGATCGTAGGCGGTGACCTCGATGAGCGCAGTGTTGATGGCCTCGAGAGCCTTGCCGAGGTCACGCTGCTGGAGCGCCGCGGAGTAGGCGTAGGTGTTGGCCATGCTGCCGTTGGCGGGCTCGGCCTGCCAGCCGTCGTAGTAGGCCTGGAGTGCGCGCTTGGGCTTGCCGGCCCGCTCGAGGGCCATGCCCAGGGCTTCCTGGTAGTAGGCGCGGGTGAGGCCGGTAGCGGGGACACGCTCTTCGAGCGCTTCGAGCTCACGCACCGCCACGCCAGCGATGGCCTTGCGGCGGGCCCGATCGATCTTGGTCTGCAGGGGCGACCAGGGCTGGGTCTTGCGCAGCGCCCACTGGGACTGGATGCTGGCCGCCTGGCGCGGACCCCTCCAGTCGGGATCCAGCTCGTGGCAGCGCTTGGCCGCAGCGGCCACGCCGGTCATGTCGTCCGCGGCCCGAAACACCCGCAGGGCGGCGTGGACCTGGATGGCATCGTCGGAGCCCAGGGCCTCGCGGGCGGCCTCGAGGGCGTCGTTGCGGGCCTGCTCCACCCCGGGGCCCTCGGGCTCCACGCCCCACAGGGCCGAGGCGTAGCGCAGCTCCCGAGGGCGCTCTTCGTAGAAGGCGGACAGATCGGACACCAGCGCGTCGTCCACGGGCTCGTTGAGGAAGCGCAGCTGCAGCCCGTACCCCCGGGCTTCGGCGGTGGCCGCGGACAGAGCGATGATGACCTGCCGGTCCTTCACCTGATCGAAGTCGCAGTACCGACCCGCCTCGTAGCGAGCACGCAGAGCCAGGAAGCGAGCGTAGTCGTCGGCGGGCAGGGGATCCACCAGGGAGGCGATCTCCTGGCACCATGGCCCCGCTTCCTCGTGGCGCCAGGACAGCAGCGTGGCGAGGGCGACCCGGGCGGCGGGGTTGTCGGGTTGGCGATCGACCCAGGCGCGATACTGGGCCTCGATGGGTGGCCCATCGCGCACGGTGCGGACCAGAGACCAGATGTAGAGCCGGTGGGCGTCGAGGTCGTCGGGGTTCTCGGCCAGGGCCTCGGCCGCGATGCGGACAGCATCTTCACCCCGGCCTGAGTCGGCCAGGTACCAGCCCTGCTCGAGATCGCCGGCCAAGGTCACGCCTGCGAGGATCAGCGGCAGCAACAAGAATCACCTCCTGAGCGGAAGCTCCAGCTTCCGCCGTTGCCCAAGGCATAGCGGGTTCGAGAGGCGATTTCACCCCTGGGCAGCCGCTGATTCGGGACGCGAGCGCACGCGGTAGCGCAGGTAGATCTCCGACCCCACGACGTCATGGGAAACCAGCTCGAGGCGTGGCATGGATCCTGGGTCGAAGCCGGGGCCATCGGCCAAGCTGGGCCCTCCCTGCCCACCCAATACCAGGGGGCAGAGGGTGACGTTGAGCTCCTGGAGCAGACCGGCCTCGAGCAGCTGCGCGATCATGGCCCCGCCTCCCTCCACAAGCAGTCGCTCCACACCGTATTCCCGCTCGAGCAGCTCGAGGGCCCAGGCCAGGCTGGGCTGGCCCGGTGCGCGGTGGACGGGGGTGCCTGGCGGCAGGCTATCCAGGTCCGTGTCGGGCCCGGCCAGGAAGACGGGCTGGGTCTGGGGGTGCTCGTAGAAACGACCGCTGCGCGGCCCCTGGCCGGTGCGGGTGAGCACAGCGTTGATCACGGGTCGGGCGCGCTCCTGGAGCACCACCCGCGGGTCTTCGATCAGGGGCAAGCACCAGGCCCGCCAGGTCCGGCCGCCCACCAGGACCGCGTCGGCCCGGGAGCGCAGCCAGCTCATGCGGCGCAGGTCCTCGTCGGTGCCCAGCCGCACGTGCTCGTAGCTGACCGGGCCCAGCTTGCCGTCCAGGCTGATGGCCGAGTTGGAGAAGACCTCCACGCCTAGCCCTCCCCGAAGTCCTCGGGGCAGCGCTCGCACTCCACGGCCACCGAGCCGACGTTGGGCATGTCGAAGGGCACCTTGGTGACCCTGACCCTGGCCCGGCTCACCGGGAAGCGGGTGCAGAGGATGCGAGCCACATCCTCTGCCAGGGCCTCGATGAGCTTGTAGCTGCGGGCCGCGATGTGCTCGCCCAGGGCCTTGTTGACCTCGTAGTAGTCCACGATGCCATCGGGATCGTCCTCGATCCCGTTGCGGCGAAAGTCGGTCCAGGCCTCGAAGTCCACGACCACCCGTTGGCGGATGTGGCGTTCGTAGTCGTGGAATCCGATCCGGCAGTCGTACGACAGCGCAGTACCGATGACCTTGTCTTTCATGACCGCTCCTGAGGCGACGAATGTAACGCCCAGACCCACCGGAACACCCACGCGCACACGCGATCCCCATTGACGGTAGCTGCCTGCCATGGCAGGAAGGGGCATCCCCAGGTCCCCGAGGCTCGACGACATGCGCGCGATGATCGCCTACCCCCCGCTGGAGGGCAAGGGCAGCCCGATGCTGACCCAGAACCGCCAGTTCCAGTGGATGTCCAAGCCGAGCTACCTCTACCCCTGCGTCCCGGCTTCCGCGGCCACCTACCTGCAGAGCCTGGGCCACCAGGTCAGCTGGGCCGACTGCATCACCGAGCGCAAGAGCTGGACCTGGTTCGAGAAGCTGCTGCGGGACTTCCAGCCCGAGCTCATCGCCATCGAGACCAAGGCGCCGGTGGTGCGCCAGCACTGGGCCATGCTGCCGCGCATTCGGGAGCTGGCCCCCGGCGTCAAGACGGTCCTGTACGGCGACCACGCCGCGGGCAAGCCCGACGAGTCGATGGAGCACAGCTGCGTGGACTACGTGCTCACCGGCGGTGACTACGACTTCTCCCTGGCCAGCATCGCCCGCCACCTCGAGACAGTCTCGGATCTGGGCACAGGCATCGTGTACCGTAACGACGACGGCACCTGGTCCAACACCGGGCCCTTCGTCCACGAGGGCAAGCTCGAGGACCTGCCCTGGATCGACCGGGATCTCACCAACGCCCACCTGTACTTCGAAAAGTGGAAGAAGCGCCTGCCGTTCATGTGGACCATGGCGGGTCGTGACTGCCCCTGGGGCAAGTGCACCTTCTGCTCCTGGACCACCACCTACCCCCGCTTCCGCACCGTCGGCCCCGAGCATCTCCTCAACGAGATGGACATGCTCATCGACAAGTACGGTGCCCGGGAGATCTTCGACGACACAGGCTCGTTGCCCGGCGGTGGCTGGCTGCTGCGCTTCCTCGAGGGCATGATCGACCGGAAGATGGCCGAGAAGATCATCTTCGACTGCAACTTCCGCTACGACTACATGACCGCCAAGAACGCCCCCCTGATGAAGAAGGCGGGCTTCCGCAAGCTGCTCATCGGGCTCGAGAGCGCCAACGAGCGCACCCTGGACATCCTCAACAAGAACCTCACCCGCGAAAAGATCATCGAGAGCTCCAGGCTCGCCAAGGAAAACGGCCTCGAGATCCAGCTCACGGTGATGGTGGGCTACCCCTGGGAGACCAAGGAAGACGCCTACGAGTCCCTGCGGCTCGCTCGCTACCTGATGCTCAACGGCATGGCCGACATGCTGCAGGCCACCGTGATCATGCCCTACCCGGGCACGCCCCTGTTCGACCTGTGTCACAAGAACGGATGGATCCGATTCGCCCCCGACGCATACGAGCGCTACGACATGACCGAGCCGGTCTGCGAGCTGACCGACATGACCGAAGAAGAGGTCATCCGCATGGCTGGCCAGTTCTACAAGATCTTCCTCGACCCCCGCTTCTTCATGCGCCAGCTCTACAAGATGCGCTCCGTCGAAGACCTGGACTACGTCTGGCGCGGCTCCCGGGCCATCTGGGGCCACATCAAGGACTTCGCCGCTCCCCGCCGCTGGGGCAGCGACGAAGCCGAAGCCACCCGTCGGGAGGCTGAGGGCTGCTAGGGTTCGACCAGGCCCTCCTGGAGTCCTCGACTCCCCTCTCGCCCGTTGCGCAATCCTCGGGCCGCGGTTCTGGCCTAGTCCTCGAAGCGAAGAGGGATGGCCTGGCGTGTAGGCGCCGGCAGGGTGTTGGTGGAATGGGACTCGGCGAAGGGTGTGGGCGGAATGAAGGTGTGCGCTGTGGGCCCAGACCTGGAAGGGTTCTCGACGTCCAGGGTCAGCCAGAGCTCGAGATCGCAGACGGGGCGGTCCCAGGTCGGGCACACCTCCCGGACCGGTACCTCATCGTAGTCGTCGCGCGGGGACAGGCACGCCTCTCCCTGCACGAGCAGATCGGGCTGGTTGGCAGACCAGGTATTGCCCGACAGCATGGCATGGGCGTCGTCCAGAAACAGGCCCGCGCCCACGTGTCCCGAGATGGAGTTGTCCGACAGTACCAGGCCACTGGAGCCGCCCCAGGCTGAGACTCCGGTCGCGTATACACCGTCTCCACAGCGGGTGGTCTCTCCATGGGCTACGCCCGTGGTGCCGGAGATCTCGGTGCGGCTGACAACGTAGCTGCCTCCTCCCACGAGATGGATCCCAGCCACCTGGTTGTCCGAGATGACACTATCGCCAATGAGAACGGAGGGCGGGTCGAGGCTGGCCTGCTCTGCCGCGAAGACCCCCACCCCGCCCCCGAGGTTTGCGCTCTTCACGTTGCCGGAGATGGTGTTGGAGCTGAGATCGAGCGCGCCGCCAGCCAGAGCCGCCGCTCCCGCGAACTGATTGCCGTGCAGCGAGCAGTCCTTGCAGACGATCTCACCGCCGAGGGACGGGTACAGCCCAGGCCCTTCGTTGTCCCTGGCAATCAAACGCTCCGCCGTGATGAGAGCGCCGCTGTACGCGGTGAGCCCAACGGCGATGCTGCCCTGAAAGCCGGAGTTGCGTCTGGTCCCGTGTATGACCGTATCGCGGACGAAGACCAATGTGCCGGCGTCGTGGGCCTGGATCCCCGCCTGCAGGTTGTCCGCCACCTCACAGCCATCCACCAGCAACGACACGCCTCCGTCGACATCGATGCCGTGCCCCAACCTGCCATCCGTGGTCGGGCGTGAGTCCCGGACGGTGCAGTTCAACAGGATGATCCGAGTGCCCGGCAGGGCCGCCCGAAGCCCGGTCGTGGTGTTTCCACTGATCTCGCAGCCATC
>CAZHIK010000540.1:6246-6503 GCA_964532635.1 uncultured Enterobacterales bacterium | reverse complement strand
GGATGGGCGTCGCGCAGGGCCTCGAGGGTGTCGGCGCTCCCTTGCAGCCCCTTGTCCCGGTCCACCGGCTGCGTCTTGGCGATCTGGCGCACCACCTCGTCGAGGGTGAGCACCCCCAGCTCCAGCTCCCGGATCAGCTCACTGCGCAGGTTGTCGAGGGTCTCGAGGTCGTCGGCCTGGACGCTGGGGCCACTGGGACCGATGGCGTTCAGGAATCCCACCAGGGAGGCTTGCGAGCGACGCACACCCTCGATCAC
>CAZHIK010000540.1:0-6236 GCA_964532635.1 uncultured Enterobacterales bacterium | reverse complement strand
GGCGCCCTCGAAGCCGTCGGGCTCGTAGCCCTGCCAGGCGTCCTCGATGATCTGCTCCAAGGGATCCATGCGCCGGGCGGCGTCGGCGCCCCAGGCGCGCATGGAGCTGCGCTCGGCCTCCACCGGCCAGGGATCCTCGAGGTGGTCGGCCAGCACCAACAACAAGGCGTCCCGGAGCTGCTGCACCACCCGGCGACGGCGGGCGTTCTCACCACGAGGCCCGAGCACCCTGATCCTGAAGGCCGGAGACTTGCCGGCCTTGGTGCCGCTGACGGCGTCGTTGTCCCACGCCAGGATGTGCAGTCGCGCCTCGGCGCCGGGCATCAGGCCGAGATCGGCAGGGGTGAACCCTCCGCCCCCTTCGAGGCGCCGGGGCTGGTCCAGGGGGGTGCGCAGGGTGTGGGTGCTGGGATCATCACCGGTGGACTGGACCTCGACCCGCACCACGCCGTAGTCGTCGCGGGCGGTCCAGCCCACGGGGACGGGCTGGTTCCAGGCCACCTCGAGCAGGCCCTCGGCGTCGAGCAGCAACACCTCGGGGGCCTGATCGAGATCGAGGGCGATGTCGTGGTGACGC
Source organism: uncultured Enterobacterales bacterium (assembly GCA_964532635.1). GTDB lineage: Bacteria > Myxococcota_A > UBA796 > UBA796 > JAFGLY01 > CALDOK01. The sequence goes on along the minus strand of CAZHIK010000540.1, from coordinate 5,659 downwards.
GTGGTCTGCTCGTGGCCCTCGACGCTCAGGGAAAAGGCCCAGCTCCCCGGGGCGCTCAGCTCGAAGCTCGCCAGCAGGTCCCGTCCCTCGATGAGCCGGGCGGGCTCGCGCAGCGTGGAGGCGGGGTAGGCCGGAGTGGCCGCGCGCTCGAGCAGCAGCTCGGCGACCTGCCAGCTGCTGGCGGTGCGGGCACGCAGCTCCACCAGGGTACCCGGGGGACCGTGGACGTCGCCGGTGGAGTTGGGCACCTCGAGGGGCTCGAGCTTGGTGTAGTCGGGGTAGCGGTAGCGCAGGACGATGTCGCCCAGCAGGGCCTCGTCGGGAGCCGCCGCGTCGAGCTGCGCGGGCGTGCCCGCCCGGGCCGACGAGGCCCGCAGCAGCACCCTGAGGGCCGCCGAGGGGCTGGTCGGCCCCAGGCTCACCACGAACAGCACCGCGGCCACACCCAGGAGCCCCAGCCAGACTCTCCGCAGCGGGCGTGTGGGGTGGATGTGGTCGATCTTCAAACCCGTGACCCCACCCCGCGCCCGCTGGGCCGCCAGCTCGAGCAGGCCCGCGGACTCCCCGGGCTGGGGCCCCGAGGGGCGCTCGGCGATGGTCACCAGCCGGCCCCGCAGCCCGGGCCGCTGAGCCTCCACCAGCCGGGCCTGCCGCACGGCGTCACCCGCGGCTCTCCAGCCTGGCAGGGCTGGGAGCAGCAGCGCGACCAGGGGCAGCGCGGCGGCCGCCACCAGCCACAGCCCCAGGGCGAGGGTGCGCGGGACACGCAGGGTGGTCAGCGCCACAGCCACCACCAGCACCACCCCGGCCGCTGCCAGGACCTGCAGCAGCGCGCGCAGCACCAGCAGCAGCCGCTCCCTGCGGATGAGGGCGGCGAGCAGGCTGTGGAGGCTGGCGCGGTCTTCGGACATGAACGGGGGACCTGGTCCTAGACACCTCTAGCGCAGGCCACTATCCCCTCCAAGCGGCAAAGCGTTCCGCAACCGCGAGCGTGGGCGGGCTCACTGGAGCCGATATGATGTAGCGGACCCCGCACCGCCCGTCCCCACCATGTCCACTGCCCTGTCCCTGCTGCTCCTCCTGACGCTGGCCTGCCGCACGCCGGAGGACACCGCGCCCCCCGCGGACACCGGCCCATTCGATCTCGACGGTGACGGCCACTACGCCGCAGACGACTGCGACGATGGCGATCCCACGGTCTTCCCAGGAGCCACCGAGCTGTGTAACGACAGCGATGACGACTGCGATGGAGACATCGACGAAGACGTGTTGCTGGAGTTCTGGCCCGACACCGACGACGACGGCTGGGGCGACCAGGACGCGGCCGTCCATGCCTGCCAGCCCCCGTCGGGCCACGTCGAGCCGGGCGAGGATGGCGACTGCGATGACGGCGATGCCACGGTCCACCCCGAAGCCGAAGAAGCCTGCAACGACACCGACGACGACTGTGACGGAGAGACCGACGAAGGCGTTCTGCTGGACTGGTGGACCGACGCCGACAGCGACGGCTGGGGCGATGAGACCTCGGTGACCCAGGCCTGCGAGATCCCCTCGGGCCACGTGGAGCCTGGAGAGTGGAGCGACTGTGACGACGGCGATGCCACGGTCCACCCCGAGGCCGAGGAACTCTGCAACGGCACCGACGACGACTGCGACGGCCAGACCGACGAGGAGGTCCTGCTCGACTTCTGGGCCGACATCGACGGCGATGGCTGGGGCAATCCCGACTACCACAGCCAGGGCTGCGAGGCCGAGGTGGGGATGGTGGACAACGCCGACGACTGCGACGACCTCGACCCCACCATCCACCCCGACGCCGAAGAAGCCTGCAACGAGGTAGACGACGACTGCGACGGGAGCGTCGACGAGGACTGCTAGTTCCGGGTTACGGCTCCCTCGGAGCTCCCCCGACATGAGCGACAGCTCGCCCAGCACCCCCGTGCTCTCCCCCGAGAGCCTGCACTACGCGCGCAGGCTGCTGGGCTGGCGGTTCGTCTTCGCCCTGGCCGTGGCCCTGACCTACACCATCTGGGGAGTCTACGTGGTGGGCAGCGCGCAGGATCTGCAGGCGACCACGGTGCAGCGCACCCAGCTGCTGCACCAGCTGCAGTGGGCCGAACACGACCTGCTGAGCCACCACCCCGAAGAGCCCGAGATCCGAGACGCCCTCGCCAGGCTGCTGCGCGCCAGCGAGGGGCTGCCCTCCAGCCGCGCCGCCAAGACCGCCCAGCTGCTCGAGGCCGTGGAAGACCTGCAGGAGAACCTGTCGGCCCCCGGAGAGCGCGACCGCGCGCGCACGGCGCTGCTGGACGCCATCCACGTCCAGACCCGCACCCTCTTCGACGACCTGGCCGGGCTGGCCACCCGTGAGGCCTTCCGCTGGAAGCAGCTGCAATACCTCACCATCTCGGCCATCGCGCTGGCCGGGCTCGCCATCCTGGCCATGCTCCTCGCCCGCCACCGCCGCTTCGCCGCCGAGCAGCTGGGCCAGCGCCTGGCCGGGGCCATCCAGGAAGCCGACGGCGCACGCCATGACGCCCAGCGGGCCAACCAGGCCAAGTCTCGCTTCCTGGCCACGGTCAGCCACGAGCTGCGCACCCCCATGACCGCCATCCTGGGCACCGTGGACCTGCTGGGCCGCACCGATCTGTCCAGCCGGCAGGCCGACTACCTCACCGCCATCCGCTCCAGCGGTGAGACCCTCCAGCGGTTGATCGACGACGTGCTGGACCTCAGCCGCATCGAAGCGGGCAAGCTCGAGCTGGTGTGCGAACCCTTCCGCCTCGACGAGCTGATCGACGCCCTGGCCCTGATGTTCGGCGACAAGGCAGAGCGCGCCGGCCTCGCGCTGAGCTTCCGCTGCCACGAGTCGGTGCCCACCGAGGTCTCGGGCGACTCCCTGCGCCTGCGCCAGGTGCTGGTCAACCTGCTGGGCAACGCCTCGAAGTTCACCGAGCACGGCTGGGTGGAGCTGCGGGTGGGCCCGGACCCGGACCGCCCCGACCACCTGCGCTTCGAGGTCGAGGACACCGGCCCCGGCCTGGCCCCCGAGCAGCACGCGCGCATCTTCCGACCCTTCACCCAGGCCGACTCCTCCCTCACCCGCACCCACGGTGGCGCGGGCCTGGGGCTGGCCATCTGCCGACGCCTGACCCAGGCCATGGGGGGCGAGCTGGAGGTAGACAGCGAGCAGGGGCGAGGCAGCACCTTCGCGTTCTCCGCCCATCTGCCGGCGGTCGAGCCTGCCACCGCGCCCAGCCAGCCCGGTCCGATGCTGCTCCTGGGCGAAGGCCCAGGCCTGGAGGCTGTGGCCCGCCAGCTCGAAGACTGGGGGGTGGAGCATCGCAGCGCTGCCCAGCTGTCGCAGGTGGAGCCATGGCTGAACGACGCCGACTTCGGCACCCCGGGCACCCTGCTGCTCCGTGCGGATCAGCCGCGCCCCGAGCACCCGGCCCTGTGGACCTGGCGCCTTCTGCGCCTGGTCCCCTTCAGCGCCGCTGGCAGCCCCACCGAGCCCGGCGTCGCCCGGCACCTGGTGGAGCCCGTGCGCCCCAGCGTGGTGGCCTCGCTGCTGCAGCTGGAGCGCGATCGGGTCCAGCCACCCAGCGCTGCTCCAGAGCCCGAGCTGGGCGCCCACCGGGTGCTGGTGGTGGACGACAACGAGATGAACCGGCTGGTGCTGGCCGAGATGCTCACCACCCTGGGCTGCCGCGTCACCCTGGCCAGCGGCGGCGAGCAGGCCCTCGAGCGGGCTACGGCCGGGCGCTTCGATCTGATCTTCATGGACTCGGAGATGCCGGGCATGGACGGCTTCGAGACCACTCGCAGGCTGCGCAGCGCGGGGGTCGAGCCCACCACCACGCCCATCCTGGGCCTCAGCGGCCACGTCACCCCCGAGCACCGCGAGCAGGGCCTGGCGGCGGGCATGGACGACTACCTGGCCAAGCCGATCCAGATGACCACCCTGCAGCGTGCGGTGCAGCGGTGGTGTGAGGAGCGAACCGGGTGAACCCCTACCTGGTGATCCCCGCCGTCTACCTCGCCCTGCTGTTGCCCCAGCTGGCCCTGTGCCTGGCCGCGCTGCGCAACAAGCCCACGCTGCTGCGGGCCGTGGTGGTGAACGCAGTCCTGCTGGGCTGCGGCGGTGCGCTCACCGGGATCATCTTCTCCCTGGGGGGGCTGCTCTTCCTGTCGATGCAGCTGGCGGCCTGGCTGCTGTTCCTGCTCTGGCCCACCCTGCTCCTTGGCGGCGCCTGGTTGCTCCGCACGGCCCACCCCCGCAGCGCCAAGGCCACGGGCCTGCTGGGCGGGCTGTTGGTGCTCACGGCCGCCTGGAGCATGGGCGTCGAGCCCCGCTGGCTCGAGACCACCACCCACCGCATCCCTGCGCCGGGCCTCGAACAGCCCTTGACGGTGGTGTTGGTGGCGGATGTGCAGACGGAGCGCTGGGGCCGCTTCGAGCGGCGGGCCTTCGAGCGAGCGACGGCCGCCCAGCCCGACCTGGTGCTGTTCGCCGGCGACTACCTGCAGCCCAGCGGGATGCCCGAGTGGGAGGCACTGCTGCCGGAGCTGCAAGCCGCGGTGCGGCAGCTGTGCGGCAGCGCGAGCCTGGGCTGCGTGGCGGTGCGCGGTGACGTGGACCCCGACGAGTGGCCCTGGATCTTCGAGGGAAGCGGCGCCCACGCCGAGACGGAGAGCCGCGCACTCGCCCTCGGCCCCGTGTCCGTCACCGCCTTGGCCCCCGGTGACACCCGCCTGGCCCAGCCCCCCGTCCAGCACCAGCCCGGCTACCACATCGTGCTGGGCCACGCCCCCGACTTCGCCACCACCGGCGTGCCCGCCGACCTGCTGCTCGCGGGCCACATCCACGGCGGCCAGGTGCGCATCCCCGGATACGGGCCTCTGCTCACCCTGAGCCGCGTGCCCCGGGCCTGGGCCACAGGGCTCAACGAGCTCCCCGACGGCGCCAAGCTGATCGTGTCCCGCGGCCTGGGCCTCGAGCGGGGGGCCGCGCCCCGCTTGCGCCTGTTCTGCCGCCCCGAGCTGGTGGTGATCGAGTTGGTGCCCGATCCAACGCCTTCGACCTCTCCCAGGAGTACCCCATGAAGACCTACCCCTTCGACACCGAGCGTATCTTCCTGGCCCGCCTCGAGCGCGGCGACGACCTGCTCGAGCAGCTCACGGCCCTGTGCGAAGCCAACGGTGTCCAGGCCGGCGTGGTGCACGCCATCGGCGCCGTGGAGCGCGCGGTCATCGGCTACTACGACCAGAAGGCCGGGCGCTACGACGAGCTGCCCTTCCCCCGGGGCATGGAGATCGTCAACCTGCAGGGCAACGTCTCCATCAAGGACGGAGCCCCCTTCGTCCACGCACACATCACCCTGGGCGGCGCCGACGGCCGCTGCGTGGGCGGCCACCTGATGCCCGGAACCATCGTGTTCGCCTGCGAGATCCACCTGCGCGCCTTCGAAGGCGAGGCCCCGGTGCGCGGGCCCGACGAGCCCACGGGCCTGGCGCTGTGGACCTGATTTGACCCGCACCGAGCCGCTCCCGCCGACAAGTGCCCACCCTGCGGCGCAAGCTCTGGGGTTTCCGGCGCTCTGTCGCCATGAAGCCCCGGAACCCGCTTCCCACAGCCATGTCGATAGGGGAACGAGAG
>CAZHIK010000539.1:0-6525 GCA_964532635.1 uncultured Enterobacterales bacterium | reverse complement strand
GCATACGGGATTGCCCTCCTTCGCGAACTTCAACATCGCGGCGATGTTGTCTCGGACCCCCTTGGCAGCCAGGCGGGAGGCCAGGCTGCTGGGGACACCCTCCCCGGGGTCCGTGATCGAGTGGTACTCGACGTAGGTGGTGTAGGCGTCGATGGCGACCAGGAACCAGCCACCACGGGTGGAGCCGATGGGGACGGCATCCTCCATGAGCTTGCGGGCGGCGGGCGAGGTCACCAGGGCCGGATCGGTGTGACCCCTGAAGTACATCTCCCGGACCGAGCCGCCGCTGTCCCGGGAGATGGCGCTGGTGTGGCTGATGGTGCTGACCCACCAGCGATCGTCGATCATGGGCACCGGCAGGAACTGGAAGACCTTGCGTCCGGACTGGCAGGCCCGGCCGCTGACCAACACCGAGAAGCCGGTGGCCGTGTAGCCCGGGTGCCGAGTCTCGTCGTTCAGGCCCGCCCACAGCTGGCCGATGGGGATGGGCAGCACGGCCACACCCCAGCCCGTATCGCCCGACAGCCCTGTCACGATGGTGCCCTGGGCCGCCTTGCGGATGTCCAGGGTGGTGGGCCGGGGGGCCCGGGTCTCGTGGCGCATCTGTCGGTAGGGCTCGATGGCCGCCACCCGGACCAGGACCTCTTCCGGTGAGGCCGCCCAGGTCAACGACGTCAGCAGGAGCAGCAGCCACAGCATGTCCCGAGCTTACACCGAAAGGGGCTGCTCCACCGCACAGCATCGCGTGAGCGGGCGTGATAGCAGGCGCGCGACTGCCAGCCGACCTGGAGGGCTCCATGGGCTTCCTGCCTCGCGAAGGCTCCTTCCCCGCCCTGCGCATCCGCGCCAACAGCCTCGAACCCCGCGGCGCCTATGCCCGCACCCAGGCCGAGTACCTGCTGCCCGACGAGCTCGCGGTGCGCAAGCTCACGGCGCTGCTCGAGGCTACCCGCACCGCGGTGGCCGCGCACTTCTACATGGACCCCCAGCTGCAGGGTGTGCTGGCCGCGTCCCCGTGGCCTCACACCTCGGTCACCGACTCCCTGGCCATGGCGGACAAGGCCATGGCCATGCTGGACCAAGGCGCGGAGCGAGTCGTCGTGCTGGGCGTGGACTTCATGTCCGAGAACGTGCGCGCGGTGTTCGACGCCCAGGGCTTCGAGCAGGTGCCGGTGCACCGTGTGGCCACCGAGCCCATCGGCTGCTCCCTGGCCGAGGCCGCCGCTTCCCCTTCCTACCAGGCCTGGATCGACGACGCCGCAGGGAGCGACAACGCCCTGCACGTCATCTACATCAACACCGGGCTGAACGTGAAGGCCCGGGCCGAGGTGAAGATCCCCACGCTCACCTGCACCTCCAGCAACGCCCTGCAGAGCATCCTGCAGGCCGTCGCCCAGGTGCCCGAGGTGGCGGTGCGCTTCGGCCCCGACACCTACATGGGCCGCAACCTGCAGGTCTACCTGCGCCGCCTGGCGGCGATGCCGGCCGAGCAGGTCGCCCAGGTCCACCCGGACGTCACCCCCGCCATGGTGGCCGCCGCCCTCGAGCGCTTCGACGCCTTCCCCGACGGCAACTGCGTGGTGCACGACATCTTCGGCGCGGCCGTCGCCGAGGTCATCCGCGACGACTACCAGCACAGCCTGGTGGCCGCCCACCTCGAGGTCCCCGGCGAGATGTTCGATCTGGCCCTCGAGGCCCAGGCCGAGGGCCGCGGTGTGGTGGGCTCCACCTCGAACATCCTGCAGTTCATCCTCGACCGGGTCGACGCCGCCATCGCCAGCGGCGAAGCCCTCACCGAGCCCATCTCGGTCATCCTGGGCACCGAGGCCGGGATGATCACCAGCATCGTGCGCGCAGTCCAGGCCCGCCTGGCCGAACACGTCGCGGCGGGCGGGCCCGACCTGTGCGTCGAGATCGTCTTCCCCGTGGCCGAGGAAGCCGTGGCTGCCACCGACGATCGCGACCTGGTCATTGTGCCCGGCGTCGAAAGCTCCGAGGGCTGTTCGGCCATGGGCGGCTGCGCCACCTGCCCCTACATGAAGATGAACTCCCTCGAGGCCCTCATCGCCCTGCTCGAGCGCATCCGCGACGGCGCCACCGAAGCCGACCTGCGCCCCTTCGAGCCGGTGCGCTACAGCGAGACTCTGGAAGACAAGCCCCTGGCCTGGTGGGGCACCCAGCCCATCCTGGCCATGCGCCACTTCCAGCGCACCGGGAGGCTCAGTGAAGCGCTGGTGGAGCGGATTCGGGGCAAGTAGACCGACGCTGGGATTGTGACCGATACCCCCTCATCCCCGCCCCCTCTCCCCGGGGGAGAGGGTGCCGCATAGCGGCGGGTGAGGGGTTGACGCCCCGTCAGTCAAGACAACTGGTCAAGGAACCAGCGGGACCCGGAAGTCACAGCACACCGGGGTGTCGAGGCACCATTCCCCACCCAAGGTCGCCGATTATCGACCTTGGTACGAGTGAAACCCCTGGCACGCCTCTTGCGTCAATGGCGACCACTCCCCGAGGTCGCCCATGCTCCCAACCCGCTCCCCAGCTCTCCTGCTGCTCCCCCTCGCCCTGCTGCTCCCCGGCAGCCCGTCCGCCGACACCGGGATCTGCACCTCCGCGGATCCCACCGACGGCACGCTGACCTCCATGGGGGATGTGCTCGCCTCCCCGGCCCTGGACACCGAGTCCGCCGATGCGGTGATGTGCACCGACACATGCGGCCCTCGGCGCAGCCCCGGGGAGTGGGCGGGCGACGGCGTCTGCGACGACGGGGGACCCAGCGCCAAGAACCAGGAGTGCAGCTACGGCACGGACTGCACCGACTGCGGCCCCCGGGGCTGCGACGCCGAGCACCCCTGCGGCGAGGGCTTCGCCTGCCAGGACAGCGAGTGCGTCTACGTGCTGGGCGAGGTGCCCGAGTGCGTGGCCGAGGAGCTCGAGCCCATGGAGCTGGACGACGGCAACGGCAGCGAGCTGACCCAGTTCGAGCCCAACACCGGCGACGGCTGGTGGGACTACCCCGAAAACGGCGAGACCGAGGACGACGAGTACCGCAGCTACCTGCGCCGGGATGTGCAGCAGCTGGTCAAGTACGCGGCATCCTGGACCCGCTGCCTGGGCCAGGACTGGGCCTTCGGCAACGGCGAGCCCATCGGCCTGGGGGACATGAGCGAGGCCGACGGCGACATCCCCGGGATGCGGGAGCGCGACCCCGGCCACCCCAACGGCACCCACCTATGGGGCAAGGACATCGACGTCGCCTACTACAGGCTCAGCGGCGACCACAACAAGCTGGTGCCCATCTGCGAGCACATCGACCACAAGGGCCGCGACCAGCGCCACTGCGTCTCGGCCCCCGATGACCTGGACGTGATGCGTACCGCCGTGTTCCTGGCCAAGCTGATGGACAGCTCGAGAGTCCGCATCATCGGCGTGGACGGCCAGATCGGCCCCCTGGTGGAAGACGCCTGGGAGCGGCTGTGCGAGGAAGGCTTCCTGGCCTCGGACTCCAGCGTCTGCCGCGGCCACGACCGGCTGGCCTACGAGACCACCGACCGGGGCAACGGCTGGTACCGCTTCCACCACCACCACCTGCACCTGAGCACCTACGGCGGGAAGTCGGGCGGGCCGGCCCCGAGCGCGCCCATGCCGCCCTGGCGGGAGTGTCTGGTGCCGGGGTGTGGGGAGTAGCTTCTCTGGGCAAACACGCTCTCCCCCAACGCGTCTCGACGTCCAAGCAGCCAAGCAAGTGATTGGGTGTGACGCGGGCACCCGCTCCTACGGGGAGCCCGCCCTCGGTGGCCACTCGCGACAGAAGACCGAATGGGCGTGTCGCATCAGGCCACCGTGGCCACCGCGGTCAGCGCCGAGCGGCTCGACACACAACTCCCCCGCCCGCTACGTCGGCGGCTCCCTCTGGGCTCGGTGATAGTCGGTGGTGCTGCTTGTGTGGCCACGACCGCGAGTGGATCGCTGCGAGCCCGCTTTGGCGAACTGACCTGGCGTATAGTGGACGACGGATGGTTTCGGTCATGGCTTCGCTCCTTCATTCCTTGGTTCTGCCGGCCGGCCTGGTCGTGATCCTGGGCGGCTGCGGCGAGAAGCAGAGGCGTGTGAAGGACACCGGGGAGCCACCCGGCTGCGCCGAGGGGTACCTGGCGGACCGGGGGGCGTGTGTGCCGGCGAGCTGCGGGACGGGGACCTGGGGCGATCTCGAGGTCGATGCGTCGAGCGTGTATGTGGACATCGAGGCTGCGGAGGGGGGAGACGGGAGTGAGGGTGCGCCGCTGCGCTCCATCCAGCCTGCCCTGGACCTGGCCGGTTCGCGAGGAGGAGGCCGGGTGGCTGTGGCGGCGGGGACCTACGCAGAGACGTTGGAGATCACGCGCGCCCATGAAGGGGTGCACCTGGCCGGGCGCTGCCGGGAGCTGGTCTCCCTGGATGCGAGCGTGGGCGAGGCAATGACGCCGGGGATCTACGTCAGCTCGGGCTTTGCCATGGTCACGGTCACCGGTCTGGATGTGATCGGCGCGCAGGGCGTCGGGATCGAGGTGGGCTCTGGCGTGGTACAGCTGATGGGGCTGGGGGTGATGGAGGGGCTGGACTGGGGCGTCTTTTTGTACGCGGCGGATCTGGGGGTACCCACCAGCCTCGAGATGGAGGACTGTGAGCTCGCGGGCAATGTCGAGGTGGGGGTCGGAGCCAGAGAATCGACCACATCGGTAGAGCTGCGAAACACCAGGATCCAGGGCACGCTACCCAACGCGCAAGGGGGGGGTGGATACGGCATCTACGCCTATGCCAGCGCGGCGCTCACAGCGGAGGACTGCGAACTGGTTGGAAACACCACCTCGGGCGTCGTGGCCACCGACTCGGGCACGACGGTGGCGCTGGTGGACACCAAGGTGCGGGATACGGTGCCCAGTGAAAACAGCCACGGTGGGGTCGGCATCGTGGTCAAGGACAGCGCGGCGTTCACGGCGGAGGGCTGCGATCTCATTGGCAATGCCACCCACGGAGTCTTTGCGTTCGGCTCGGCCACGACCGTGGCACTGGTGGACACCATTGTGCAGGACACCGTGCCAGATAAGAACAGGGAACGAGGGGAAGGCATCGTGGTCCAGGGCAGCGCGGCGCTCACAGCGAAGGGCTGCGATCTCGTGGGCAATACATCCCAAGGGGTCTTTGCCTTCGAACCGGGCACGACGGTGGCGTTGGTGGACACGATGATTCAGGACACCCTGCCAGATGGGAGCGGGCATTTCGGGGATGGCATCTACGTCGGGGAGGGCGCGGCGCTCACCGCGGAAGGCTGCGATCTCGTGGGCAACACGGAGTTGGGAGTCTTTGCTGTCGACCTGGGCACGACGGTGGCGTTGGTGGACACGAGGATCCGGGACACCCTACCGGCAGGGAACGGGGACTTCGGGTGCGGCGTCCAGCTCCAGTCTGGCGCGGCGCTCTCGTTGGAGGGCTGCGAGCTGGCTGGAAACTCGTCGGCCGGCATCGTGGCCTGGGACTCGGGCACCCGGGTCGCGATTCGCGACTCGTGCATCGTGGGGACTTTCGCGGGATATTCGGAGAAGGGCGCGGCAGCGGTTGCGCTCAACGCACAGGATGGAGCATCGATCACCGCTTCCGGCCTCTTGGCCGAGGCCAACGAGGGGCCAGGGCTGGTGAGTTGGGGCGAGAACTCGACCCTCGCCTGTACTGGCTGCTCTCTCCTAGGGAACGAGTTCGCGGGGGCAGTGGCCAAAGACAAGGGCGACTTGGAGTTCCATTCCTCCATCATCTCGGGCACCGTCGCGGGTGCCAACCTGGGTGGCGGGGTGGGGATCTTCAACGAGGGCCCCAGCTCCCTGCTCGTCACCGACAGCACGATCAGCGACAACCTGGTGGCCGGTGTCTGGATCAACGGAGAGGGCAGCTACCAGCTCTCGGGCAACGACGTGGAGGGAAGTATCAGCGTCCCCCACGGCGCGACGAGCCGCTGCGGGGACGGGGTCTTTGCCGCCGGGACCAAGGTCTGGGATGGCAGCTCCGGGCTGTTGATGGAGGGCAACACCCTGTCCGACAACACAGGCGCGGGCTTGTTCCTGGACGACGCCGCGGTCCTGCTCGACGGCAACTCCTGGTCCGACAACGCCCCGGATCTGATGGTGCAAGGCGAGGCCTGCCTGGCGCCACCCGAGGATTGGGCCGAAGCGCCCACCAGCGAGATCTGTCCGACCTGGGACCGGCCCACCTGTGAACTGGCGCTTTCATTCTCCTTGGCAGTGGTCGACATCGCCCCCGCCATGCCTCCCCCCCCCAGTGGGCCCCAGGCCCCCTTGCCATGGTTGCCGGAACCGAGGCGTGCGAGCGCGGCCCGCATAGCATCTGACGAGGGACGTCGGCGAGCGCTTGGGCGCAGATGAACAGCCCCTCGGCAAGTTGACTGAAGGTCCTTCATCAGAGAATACTTCGGACGATCGCAAATCCCCGCCTTCCGCCGCGCCACGGGGCCGGCTTCCTCGAGAAACCCGTAGG
>CAZHIK010000538.1:0-6528 GCA_964532635.1 uncultured Enterobacterales bacterium | reverse complement strand
GAGGCCCCTCCTTGCGCTGCCACCTGCTCACCACAGGCGCCCTCATCGAGCCCTTCCTCGATCCCATCGGGGATGCACCCATCGGCAACCGCTCTCTGCGGGACTGGCAGTGCCGGGTGGCCGGGGCCTGTGGACTCGAGCTGGTCGAAGACGGCAGCGATCCCGAGGGCCCCTGCCTGGTGTGGGCCGACGATCTCTTCGTCACCCGCGGGCTGATGCAGGCCTTCCTCGAGGCCCTGCAGGCTGCGCCTGAGGATCGACCCTGCGCGCTGCGTGTCGAGGCCTCGGCGCAGCTGCGCCAGACCCTGGCGCTGCAGGACCTCGAGCCCGAGCTGGATGGTGACGAACGGGCCAGCGCGTCGCTCCCTCTGTGGTACCTGCCCAGCGGCCACCGCGGCGCTCCCCCCGAGCTGGCGGACTGCCACCCGGTGGCGGTCACCCCCCGCGAGAAGCTCGTCCGCGTCCCCGTACCCGAGCACTACTTCGGCCAGTCCGAGCTGTTGCTGCCCCTCACCAAGCAGGCAGCACTGCGGCTGGGCCATTGGTCCCACCTGCTGGCGGTCAACCGGCTGGCCTGGGCGCTGGATCATCTCGACCAGCCTCGCTGGCGGCTCGCTCTCATCGGCCTCTGGGCCCTGATCCGGGCCGTGATCCCCACCCGGGCGCGCTTGCTCCGCACGGTGAGCCGCATCGGGCCAGGCTGCGAGATTCATCCCACCGCAGTGATCGAAGGCTCGGTGCTCGAGGCGGGGGTCAGGGTGGGGCCCTTCGCCGTGGTGCGCTTCAGCCGTGTCGGAGCCGACAGCTGGATCCAGGATCACGGCAAGGTCACCTTGTCGGTGCTGGGGGCCAAGACCCTGGTCTCCGCCGGTTCCACCGTCAACTACAGCCTGACCTACCCCCAGGCCTCCGCGTCCCAGATCTTGATGCAGCTGTCGGTGCTGGGGCGTCGCTCCATCACGACCGGGGGTGGCTTCATGATGGACATGCGCTTCGACCGCAACGTGAGCGTGTTGCATCGGGGTCGAGTGCAGAGCGCGGGTACCCGCTTCCTGGGCTGCGCCATCGGCCACGACACCATCCTGGGCACGGGCTTCTGGTTGGCTCCTGGGCGGAGCGTGCCCAACGGTGCAGTAGTGGTGCGGGATCCCGCCGGGATTGTCCGGCGCACACCCTCTTCCGTCGAGCCCGGCACGGTGCTGGTGCCGCGGGATGGCTCGCTGGTTCCCATCGACAGGCCTCCGCCGGCTCCCGGTGAGTCCGAGGTCGAGCCCCAGGACTGATCCGGTCCGGGCGTTTTTGTGCTCGCTGGGGCGCAGCCGTGGGTTATCCCTGCGGCAGGCAGGAGTGGAGGTCACCGTGAGCAAGGTGCTGAGACGACCCAAGGGCACACCGCGGCGCCAGCGCGAGGAAGATCCGGACATCATCAAGGTCCTGGATCAGATCTCCGTGCTCACGCCCAGCGAAAAGGAGCTCGAGGGGCTCCTCCAGCACCTCATCGCGCAAGAGCAGCTCGAGGTGGTGGAGGGCACAGACCTCGAGCAGCTGTCGATCCGAGGTGCCGAGGCTCTGGGTGAGCTGCGCAGCGCCAAGGCCAAGGCCCGGGCGCTCTCCGCCTGGCTGCTGGACCAGCCCGAGGTCGAGGATCTCTACCTGGACGACGATGAGCTGGCGCGCCTGATCGCCAACCGCTGAACCGCCCCGGGGGCACGCGGGCGAAACAGATCCGGCGATCGATGGATCTGGTAGTGGAGACCGCATGTAGCGGCCTCCGTAGCCGCGGCTCGGCGACTAGGTTGTGGCCGAACTCGCTTCGGAGAGGCCTCCATGTCCCCTGCCAGCTCCCTCGACTCCTTCGCCGCTCGCTCCACCTTGTTCACCGCCGCTGGATCGGTGAGCTACTTCCGCTTGGCGGCCCTCGAGGAGCTGGGCTTGGTCCAGCTGGATCGTCTGCCGGTCTCCATCCGGGTCTTGCTCGAGGCGGTGCTGCGGGGGGAGGACGGGGAGCTGATCACCGAGGACGACGTGCGGGCCCTGGCGGCCTACGATCCCAAGGCGCCCGGACGGTCCGAGCTGCCCTTCCCACCCGCCAGGGTGCTGCTCCAGGACTTCACCGGTGTGCCCGCAGTGGTGGACCTGGCGGCCCTGCGCTCGGCCACGGCCCGCCTGGGTGGTGAGCCGACGGACATCGATCCGGTGATCCCGGTGGATCTGGTCATCGACCACAGCGTGCAGGTGGACGCCTTCGCCAGCCCCGACGCGCTGGCGGCCAACACCGCCCGGGAGTTCGAGCGCAACCGCGAGCGCTACACCTTCCTTCGTTGGGGCCAGACCGCCTTCGACGGCCTGCGGGTGGTGCCTCCGGGCGCGGGCATCTGCCACCAGGTCAACCTCGAGTACCTGGCTCCCGTGGTGCAGCTGCGCGATGGCGTGGCCTACTTCGATTCCCTGGTGGGCACCGACTCCCACACCACCATGATCAACGGCCTGGGCGTGCTGGGCTGGGGTGTGGGCGGCATCGAGGCCGAGTCGGGCATGCTCGGCCAGCCCCTGGCCATGCTGCCGCCGCCGGTGGTCGGGGTGAAGCTCGTCGGGGCGCTGCCCACCGGCGCCACGGCCACGGATCTCGTGCTCACCCTCACCGAGCGCCTACGCGAGGTCGGCGTGGTGGGTCGCTTCGTCGAGTACTTTGGCCCCGGCGTGGCCGCGTTGTCCGTCCCCGACCGGGCCACCATCGCCAACATGTCCCCCGAGATGGGCTGCACCATGGGCTTCTTCCCGGTGGACGAGCGCACCATCGAGTTCCTGCGCTCCACCGGCCGCGACGAGGACGCCGTGGCCCTCGTCGAGGACTACCACCGGGCCCAGGGCACCTTCCGCACCGCGGACAGCCCCGATCCCGAGTTCGCCGTGACCGTCGAGCTGGACCTCGGCGAGGTGGTCCCTTGCCTGGCCGGCCCCAAGCGGCCCCAGGATCGCATCGCCCTGGCGGAGCTGCACGACGCCTTCCGCACCAGCCTCACCGCCACTGCCGGTCTGCACGGCTTCGGCCTCGGCGACGATCAGCTGGATGCCTACGCCACCGTCGAGATCGACGGCCAGCGCGCCGAGATCGGCCACGGCGCCGTGGTGCTCGCGGCCATCACTTCATGCACCAACACCTCCAACCCCTCGGTCATGCTGGCCGCCGGGCTGCTGGCCCAGAAGGCCGCCGCCCGCGGGCTCACCCGCAAGCCCTGGGTCAAGACCAGCCTGGCGCCCGGCTCCACGGTGGTCACCGGCTACCTCGAGCGCGCGGGGTTGCTGCCTGGGCTCGAGGCCCTGGGCTTCCACGTGGTCGGCTACGGCTGCACCACCTGCATCGGCAACTCCGGTCCGCTCCCCGAGCCCGTGGCGCAGGGCGTGGAGGACCAGGACCTGGTGGCCGCGGGTGTGGTCTCGGGCAACCGCAACTTCGAGGGGCGGCTCAACCCGTTGGTCAAGGCCAGCTACCTGGCCTCGCCGCCCCTGGTGGTGGCCTATGCCTTGGCGGGCACCGTCACCATCGACATCGACAACGAGCCCTTGGGCCACGATATCGACGGTGAGCCAGTGTACCTGCGGGACATCTGGCCCAGCGAGGCGGAGATCGCCGCAGCGCTGGTGCACGCCAGCGATCCCGAGCTCTTCCGCAGCCGCTACGAGGGCGTCGAGGACGGGCCTGCCGAGTGGAACGCCCTCGAAGCTCCCACCGGCGCAGTCTACGACTGGGACCCGGCCAGCACCTACATCCAGGAGCCTCCATTCTTCGACGGCATGGAGCAGGGCACCCAGCCCATCCAGCCCATCATCGGAGCCTCGGTGCTGTTGAGGCTGGGCGACTCGGTCACCACGGACCACATCTCTCCTGCCGGGGCCATCGATCCCGATCACACGGCTGGAGCGTGGCTGCAGGCCCAGGGCGTGAAGCCTTGGGACTTCAACTCCTTCGGCAGCCGTCGCGGCAACGACCGCGTGATGGCCCGAGGCACCTTCGCCAACATTCGCCTGCGCAACCAGCTGGCGCCGGGCACCGAGGGTGGCTGGACCACCCACCTGCCCAGCGGCGAGGTCACCACCATCTACGACGCAGCTCTGCGCTACCGCGAGGCCGAGACGCCGCTGGTCGTCCTCGCGGGCCGGGACTACGGCATGGGCTCGAGCCGCGACTGGGCTGCCAAGGGCACCAAGCTGCTGGGCGTACGGGCGGTCATCGCCGTGAGCTACGAGCGCATCCACCGGTCCAACCTGGTGGGCATGGGCGTCCTGCCCCTGCAGCTGCTCGAGGGTGACAGCTTCGACAGCCTGGGGCTGACCGGACACGAGAGCTTCGACATCCCCGTGGACGACGAGGTGGTGCCCGGGCAGATCCTCGAGGTCGGTGTCACCGACGCGCAGGGGGTCCGGCGCACCATCGAGCTGCTCTGTCGCATCGACACCCCGGCCGAGGTGGGCTGGTACCGCGAGGGCGGCATCCTGAACGATGCCCTCCGGAAGAAGCTCGCCTGAACCGGCTACCTCGCCGCTGAGGCCTGTGCCGGCGTGCCGAGGGCGACCTTCCCCGTGCAGCTGCCCTGGATGTCCGCAGGCTGCGCGACGATCGCAGCGTGGACGCAGGAGGCGACGAGCTCGCTGCTGGCCTTGTCCACCGAGACCTGCGCGTCACCGGAGACGCTCCAGGTCCAGCTGACGGTGGCGTACTCGCCGCTGGCACAGGACGCCAGCTCGGCCTGCCTGGCGGCGACCGAGGCCACCACGGCGGGGCCCGCCAGGAGGATGCCCTGGGAGGCGTCACAGCTGAGGTCCAGGATCTCCTGATCCTGGATCGCGAGGACGGGGACCTCGAGGACGGGATTGGCCAGGGAGGCGGTGGAGATGAGGAGGAGGGCGAGGGGGAGGAGGGTGCGCATGGCTCGGCTCCAGGCTAGTGGTCGTGGGCGAGGTACGAAAAACAGCCTGACACGCCAGATATCAAAAGTCTATCGAAAAAGTAGACATAAGAATGCGACAATATGTTGCAAACCCGGTCCAGGGCGCGCTTTCCCGGCCACACGGCGCTGTGCACTTTTCTCACCACCGGCCCGAAGCGGGCGGCGAAGTAGCCACAACGGGTGGCGCTCACACCGCACTGGACGTTCGCGGTCACCCCCGCTCAGTCGAAGGGAGGCCCGCAGGGTTCTTCGGCTCCCATCAGCCCTCGCTGGGAGCAGTCCACCTCGGCCGCGACTTCGGCCAGGGTCCGGCCTTCGAGGGCGCTGCGGATGGAGTCGGACACGGAGCACCACAGCTTGCGGGCCACGCAGCGGGACGAGCGCGGGCAGTCGGACTGCTGGAGCTTGGAGCACTCCGTGACGCCGATAGGGCCGTCGAGGGCCTCGACAACCTGGATCAGGGTGATCTCACTGGGGGGGTGGTTCAGGATGAAGCCGCCCCGGGCCCCGCGAACCGCCCGGACCAGGTTGGCCACCTTGAGCTGCTGCATGACCGCGTGCAGGTACTTGGGCGAGACGTCCTGGTGCTCGGCGATGGAACCCAGCTGCACGGGTGAGCCGTCGTGTCGGCACGCCAGCTCGATCATGGCGTACATACCGTAGCGAACCTTGGTGGAAAACTTCACTGACCTCACCACATTGATGGAGATTCAGCTTATCGCAGTGGACCGCCGGAGAGGTCCGACGGGCCACGAGAGCTGATCTTCGACAGCCGCCGTCAGGCCATGTTCTCCACGATCGAGCGTCCGAATTCGGAGCACTTCACCTCGGTGGCGCCCTCCATCAAGCGAGCGAAGTCGTAGGTGACGGTGCCCTGAGCGATGGCCCGCTCGAGCCCCCGGACCACCAGGTCGGCGGCTTCGTCCCAGCCGAGGCGTCGCAGCATCAGCTCACCGGAGAGGATCAGGGAGCTGGGGTTGACCTTGTCCATCCCCGCATACTTGGGGGCGGTGCCGTGAGTCGCCTCGAAGACCGACTCGCCGGTCTGGTAGTTGATGTTGGCGCCGGGCGCGATGCCGATGCCGCCCACGGCTGCGGCCAGGGCGTCGCTGAGGTAGTCGCCGTTGAGGTTCATGGTGGCCACCACGCTGTACTCGGCGGGGCGGGTCAGGATCTGCTGCAGGAAGGCGTCGGCGATGACGTCCTTGACCATGACCTTGCCAGCGGGTGGGCTCCAGTCGCAGTCTTCGGCAACCACGGCGACGTCGGCGAACTCGCGGCGTACGAGGTCCTTGCCCCAGCGCTCGAAGCCGCCCTCGGTGAACTTCATGATGTTGCCCTTGTGCACCAGGGTCACGGAGGGCAGATCGTGATCGACGGCGTGCTGGATGGCGGCACGGATCAGGCGCTCGCTGCCTTCGATGGAGACCGGCTTGACTCCGATGCTCGAGCTGCCGGGGAAGCGGATCTTGTCCACCCCCATCTCCTCGCGCAGGAAGGAGATGACCTTCTGCACCTCGGGGCTGCCCGCCTCCCACTCGATGCCGGCGTAGATGTCTTCCGTGTTCTCCCGGAATAC
>CAZHIK010000537.1:0-6530 GCA_964532635.1 uncultured Enterobacterales bacterium | reverse complement strand
GGAACCCCCGGCCGCGTCCGATACTACGAGCAGGAAAACCCGCCTGACCGGCCCGTGGGGAAACCCATGGGCGGGGCAGGAGGGCTGCACACGGCCGCCGTCCCCCCGGGTGACGGCCACGGCGGGAGTGTACGAGGATGACGAGGCGCATCCGCGACGGACCGCTCTAGGTCCCGTCAGAGCGACGGTGGGGACCGGATGACCCGGCACGGGCTGCTGTGGGCGACCCCTGCGACCGGGGAACGCCGATTCCCCATCCCTCGGCATCGACCCGTTCGGTGAGATGAACCCGTGCGTCCGGAGACCCCCGGATGGCGCACCCGGCGAGGTGTGCCCCGGCCAGGGCGCGATGGAGGAGTGCGCGAGGGCGCAAAGGACGACCAGGAACCCAGGTGATCAACGCGCTCCCCTCGGCCGCGATCAGCGGCATCATCCGCAACCTGTCGCGTGCCCACGCGGGCCGGCAGGATGCGCTCGAGCGCCTGTCCTCGGGGGTCCGCATCAACCGGGCGGCCGACGACGCCGCCGGGATGGCCGTCTCGGCCTCGCTGGATGCCGACATCGCCAGCCTCAAGGTGGGCCAGCGGAACGCCCACCAGGGCCAGTCGGTGCTGAACATTGCCGACGGGGGACTGGCCGAGATCCAGGCGATGCTGACGAGGCTGCGGGAGCTCGCCGTGATGTCGGCCAGCGAGACCCTCGGCGCCGACGAGCGGATGAACCTCCAGGTCGAGTACAGCGCCCTGCTCAGCGAGGTCGACCGGATCGCCTGGTCCACCAAGTTCGACGACCTGCCGCTGCTGGCCAAGGCCCACGTGGACGTGGCCTTCGTCATCGACACCTCCACGTCGATGAGCGGCGAGATCGCCACCCTGACCGCCGAGATCAACGCCTTCCGCCAGGAGTTCATCGACGCCGGCCTGGACGTGGAGTTCGGCCTGGCATCGATGCGCGCCAGCATCGGGGGGGGAGACGGTGTGGCCCGGGCGTCGGACATCGGGGACGCGGACTTCGAGGCCCAACTCGCCGGCCTCGGGATCGCCGGGAGCCCCGTCGATCCCTACAGCGCCCTGCTCAACGCCAGCGGGGCCGACGACTGGAACGGTGACGGTGACGCCTTCACCTGGCGCGAGGACTCGAGCCGCCACATCGTCCTGATCACCGACACCTTCCAGGAGGCCCACCTGACGCCGGGCGACCCGACGGAGAACGAGACCATCGCGACCCTGTTGCCGGCCGGCGTGGCGGTGCACGTGATCGCGCCACCGGCACACAACGACACCTACGACGGCATCGCCAGCCAGACCGGGGGGGCCCTGTACGACCTCGGCGACGGCTCCGGCAGCGGCATCCCGGACGCGATGGACTCCATCGCCGGTGCGCTCACCGGCGGAGCCCCGGTCAAGAGCAAGCCGCTGTCGGTGCAGGTGGGCATCCACAACACGGACGCGGACCAGGTCTCCATCGGCGTGGCGGTGGACGCCAGCCGGGTCGGCCTCGGCCTGGCCGGGACCTCCGTCGCCACATCCGCGGACGCGGCGGCGTCCCTCGACGACATCGACGAGGCGATCCACCGGGCCTCCTCCTTCCGCGCCGACATCGGCGCGGCCTGCAACCGCCTTGACCATGTGATCGGCGGCCAGGAGGCGGCGATCGAGAACGAGACCGCCGCCCTGTCCCGGATCCTCGACCTGGACTACGCCGAGGGGGCCTCCGATCTGGCCCTCGACCAGGCCCTGGCCGGCGCCTCGACGACGATGCTCTTCGAGTGCCTGCGCACGAGCCAGGAACAGGTGCGCGCGCTCTATGAAGGCATGGAGGATGCATCCCGCCAGCGACAGCGACCAGAGAGCCGCCTCGACCTCATCGCCTGAGCCCTCTTCAAAGCCCGAATTGTGCCCGGCAGGCTAGACTGGTCCCCTTGATCCGGGAGGTCCGATGAGTACCGTTTATCGGGTCCGTGCCCACGCGGACGAGTCCGATACCGCCCTCGAGCAAGCGATGGATGCGCTGTGGGATGCCGCGTCCCTGGGCCAGATCCTGCAGCCCCGGGATCTGACGGCGATCAAGCTGCACGTGGGCGAGCCCGGCACACCGACCTTCGTCCGACCTGCCATCGCCCGGGCCCTGGCCCGGAGGGTGGCCGAGGCCGACGCCCAGCCCTTCCTGACCGACACCGCAGTGCTCTACCGCAGCCCGCGGGACAACGCGGTCGGCCACGCCGCCGTGGCCCAGGCCCACGGGTTCGGCCTCGACGCCATCGGCGCGCCCTTCGTCCCCGCCGACGGTCTGATCGGCGCCGACGAGGTGGAGCTGCCCGTGGACGGCGAGCACTACGACACGGTGGCCATCGCCACCGGCATCGTCCAGGCCCGGTCGATGGTGGTGCTGACCCACGCCACCGGACACCTGGGCACTGGCCTCGGCGGGACGCTGAAGAACCTGGGGATGGGCTGCGCCTCGCGCAAGGCCAAGCTGCGCCAGCACCACGGCCACGAGCCCCGCATCGATCCGGAGACCTGCATCGCCTGCGGGGAATGCGCCGAGTGGTGCCCCGAGGACGCCATCATCGTCGACGGGTCGGCCGCCATCGACGGCGACGCCTGCATCGGCTGCGGCGAGTGCATCGCCGTCTGCCGGGTCGGCGCGGTGACCTTCGGCTGGGGCATCATGGGCCGGGAGCTCCAGGAGCGGGTCGCCGAGCACGCGGCGGCCATCGTCCGCGCCAAGGCGGGCCACGTCGCCTACGTCACCGCAGTGATGTCCGTGACCAAGGACTGCGACTGCCTCGGCCTGGACCAGCCCCCCCTCGTCGCGGACCAGGGCCTGCTGGCCAGCCTCGACCCGGTCGCCCTCGATCAGGCCACCCTGGACCTGATCCGCCGGGAGGCGGGCCGTACCCTGGAGTCCATGTCCTATCCGGGAGCCGACGCCCGCGATCAGCTGCGCCACGCCGAGGCGCTGGGGATCGGCCGCCGGGAGTACGAGCTGGTCGAGGTGCCCCGCTAGCCTCCGAGAGGTGGGGCGGTGGTTTCAACCGCGGGGTTTGCGGAACCCGACGGCCGTCCGCTCGTAGCCCAGATCCTCCACCAGGCGACGGAACCGCGCGTAGTAGACCTCGGCGTCGGGGAGCTGCAGCTCCCAGGCAGCCAGCACGATCCGGTGGGCGTCACGGACCAGACGGACCTCGAAGGGATAGGCGTAGCTCTTGGTCCGGGCGCGCTCCATGTGGAACAGCAGGGCATCGGTGCGGGCCCGGATGGCGTCAGCCAGGCGATCCGGGAGCCGATCGGGCAGGGGAGGGATACCGAGCCCCTCGATGAACTCGTCGGTCAGGTGGGCCACCGTCCGGGTCGGCGACAGCCGCTCCCGCGATGGACTCCGCGCGCGTTTTTTTCCCATGCCTCTCCCCAGCGGCCATTGTACTGCACCGGGGGTCGGGTGGGGTGCCGGGGTAGCTCAGACCACGGACCACACGAGGGCGGCGCTCGCCACGCCGGCGGGGAGGGTCACGCCCCGGTAGCGGCCCAGGGCGTGGGTCACGGCGGCGGCCGCCGCGGCGCCGAGCATCGACGCCGTATAGGGTAGGAACAGGCTCTCCAGCCCGGTGGTGGCGTGGATCAGCAGCAGCGCCAGGCCGGTGACGAGCACCGGGAAGAGGGTCTCCAGGTCCAGCTCATCGGGGCGTCCGGGCCAGGTCCAGCGCGCCAGAGCGGTGACCGCCAGCCAGCCGGCGACGGGCCAGAACCAGGTCGGCCCGGCCAGTCCCCAGGCCAGGGAGCCCACCAGGAAGCAGAGGATCAGCCCCGAGGTGGACAGCCGCCCCACGCGCGCCGCCACCAGGCACAGGCTGAGCACCAGCGCCATGCCCAGGGTCCAGGCCCCGAGGGCATCCAGGGGCAGCCCCAGGGTGCGGTCGAGGACGAACCACACCGCCACCGGCACCAGGAGGTTGTCGGCGCCGCGCACCGATACCGCCTCCACCGCGGTGGCGACCACGGCCACCACCAGGGTCAGCAGCAGGATTCCCGGCCAGCCCGCGCGCCCGTCGAGGGCGAAGGCCCCCAGACAGAGCAGGAAGGTCAGCCCGAGGAAGGTGCTCGACCCCTCCAGGGTCCGCGAGCCGTCCATCACCCGGTAGCTACGCTGGCCGAAGCGCTGGCCGACCAGGGCCGCGGCGGTGTCTGACAGGGCCATCACGAGGATCGGCAGCACGTAGAAGAAGGGATCGCCGGCGGCCAGCAGGTAGAGCAGATAGACCGCGAAGGGGTAATAGTACGCGCCCCCGGAACGGCGGCGGATGCGGTGGATCGAGCCGAGCAGCCCGGTCACCTTGCCCAGGGCGAGCAGGCCGAAGAAGGACAGGGACAGGGCCAGCACCGTCCAGTGGGAATCCAGCAGCCACGGCACGCCCAGCACCACGAATCCCGCCCCCACGTGGGTCAGCTTGCGGGTGCGCTCGGTGGGGACCTTCATCAGGCGGTGGATCAGCTCGGCGACCACGAACAGGCCGAGGATCGCCACCGAGATGATCCCGGCGCCGATCAGCTCCCGTGCGAGGGTCGGTTCGGCCCCTGCGCCCATGTGGAAGCGGCCCTTCCCCGTGGCGTAGATCCCCATGGTAAGCTGACCTGGGCTGTCCGGCGAGGCCGGCCGCCCAGGTCAGCTCGCTTGCTGCTGTCGAGCGCCGCGCTCGCAGCAGAAACGAGCTTGAGCCAGCCGGCAGCGACGGCGGCTCAGGCCAAATCTTCGACTGCTGACGAGTTGGGCGCTCGCAGCAGAAGGCGGCTGAGGTCAGCTCGCTTGCTGCTGTCGAGCGGGGCGCTCGCAGCAGAAACGAGCATCACGCAGGCGGACAACTACTTCAATGAGGCCCAGTTCGGCAAGACTAATTTTGCTCCTGGCGGCTCTGCCGTGGCTCGCCTGCAAACCCCCCGAGCCCGTGGACGACGACGACGACGCCACCGTCGAGATCGTACCGCCCGTGCTGCCGACCATCGAGCTCACCTCCCCGGAGCGGGCGAGCTTCCACCCCGCGGGGAGTGCGGTCGAGATCCGCGGCTTCTGCACCGCCGGTGACGCCCCCCTGGACACCCTCACCATCGACGACGAGCCGGTGAACCTCTCCGGCGAAGGCGAGTTCCGCCACACCTATCCACCGGTGGACGGGGTCAACGTCGTGAACCTGCGGGTGACCGACACCGACGGGGAGCGGGCCACCGACGCCTTCGCCTTCTACTGCGGTACCCTCAACCCCCTGGGCCAGACCCTCCCCTCGATCGCCGTGATCCAGGCCACCGATGAGCTTCTGGACGACGACGCCCCCGATCTGGACGACGTGGCGAGCCTGGTGGAGGGACTGCTGGAGGATCCCTCCACCTTCGACGGGCTCGGCACGGTCACCACCGACGACGTGGCGATCACGCCGACCAGCATCACGGTGGGTGAGGCCGCGGTCGACATCGTGCCCGGCAACGGGGTGCTGACCACCGAGGTCTTGCTTCACGACCTTCACGCCACCTTCGACATCGCCGGCACCGGCTGGCTCGACTGGCTGGAGGTCTCCGGCGAGATGGGGTCCGACCCGGCCTGGACCGAGATGGACATGGAAGTGTCCGCGAGCAACGGCGTGGTCCAGGCCCAGGTGACCTACATCGACGTGCAGCTGGACAACTTCTCGTTCGCCGTCGACTGGGTCCCGGGCTGGGTCGAGGAGCTGCTGTACGAGACCATCCAGGGTTACGTCGAGGACGCCCTCCTGGACACCACCCAGACCCTGGTCGCCGACTTCCTCGAGGAGTTCCTGCAGACCTTCTCGCTGGAGACCACCTTCGGCGAGGAGACGCCGGTCACCATGGCGATCGAGCTGCGCTCCCTGGAGGTCACGTCGGACGGGCTGACCATGTGGCTCGACGGCTCCACGTCCGCCGTCACGGGGATCGAGATCCCGTCCGGGGCGGGCACCCTGGCCACCGTGGGCGAGGCGCCCTCGCTGCCGTTCTCCTCCTCACCCCTGTCCGTGGCCCTCGACGACGACTTCGCCAACCAGCTGCTGGGCACGGTCTGGACCTCGGGCATGCTCTCGGACTGGACCTTCTCCGGCGACGAGCTGGCCGCGATGGGCGCGGGCGACATCCCGGCGCCGATGGGCCCGGTCGACCTGGTGACCGTCGACTCGGCGCTGCCGATGGCGCTGGTGGCCACCGACGATCCGGAGTGGGACTTCACCATGGGCATCGGTGAGATGCGCTCGACCATCCGCCGCACCGACGGGGTGGAGCTGCGATTCTCGTCCAGCATCCTCGGCGGCGGCCGGGCCTTCGCCGACACCGACGGCTCGATCAAGATGGAGATGGACGACCGGCCCGCCTACCTCAAGATGGGCGTGGCCACCCTGGAATACCCCGAGGCCCTCGACCCGGGCCGCAGCACTTGAGGAAACGGTTCCCGAAGACGAAAAGCTCCGCAGACTCCATGTGCTGCAGGATCTCCAGAGGCAGATCAGCCTCGAGAAGAACAAGGCTCTCGAG
>CAZHIK010000536.1:0-6560 GCA_964532635.1 uncultured Enterobacterales bacterium | reverse complement strand
GCAGCTCGAAGTCGATGCCGGGGAGTTGCTCCTCAGCGAGCGAGGGCTCCATCCCGTCGCCCAGCACCAGCCACCCCATGTAGAGGTGGTGGGGATGCTGGGGATCGCCGCCGGCCCGCTCGACCAACAGACGGAGCACGGCGCCGTGACGGATCAAGCCGTAGATCACCGCGGAGGTCGTGCGGCGTCCCTTGGAGCCCAGGCTGCGGTCCCGGCGCAGGCGCTGGGACAGAATGCGGCCGGCGTCCAGCGGATCGGCGCTGATCTGCTGGAGCAGCTCCGTGGTCACCCCCCGCACGAGCCCAGGCCGGGCCGCGCGGTCCAGGCGCGGTCGAGGGAGCTCGGGCCGGCTTGGCAGGGCTGCCGTAGCCAGACCGACCGCGATGGCGGCCTGGTCGGTCACGGGAACACGCTCCGGGGCGTCGGGGGGGTAGGCACGGATCAGTTTAGACGCCATTCCCATCGGCATCCAGGCGCTGGTAGTTCAGCACCACGGTGGGAGCGTCCTCGTCGGGCAGGGTGACCCGTGATGCCCAGCCATCGGTGGTGGCCCGGATGTGCACACGCGGACCCCCGACCCCGGTGGTCCAGTGCAGGGCATCCTGTTCGACGACGTGCACGGGGTATTGGCTGTGCCAGGAGCGCTCCATGAAGTGGAGCACCCGCAGGCCTTCCTCGACCGGATCGTAGCGGTACAGGGCGAAGTCCTCGTAGAGCAGCTCACCCTCGGGGGACAGCAGGCGCTCCCGCAGCTCGAGCCAGGAGCCGTCCAGGCGTAGGAGGCCCTCCGCCTCGGCGTGCACGGGCTGGCCGCTGTCGGTCCCGTGGCCCTTGAAGCGGCCCACCAGGAAGCGAAGGGGAGCCAGGCGATCGCGGCACAGCCGCGCGCGGGCCTGCCAAGCCGTGAGGTGGTCGCTCATGGGGACTCCGGGGATGGCACTGTGGGAGCCTGTGCCGCGGCTGCCCGGGGGTAACACGGTCGGATAGGCTGGTGACATGAAGCTCCTCGCACCTGTCCATGCCCTCCTGCTGGTCCTCCTGGCCGCGTCTCCCGCAGTCCTCGGAACCGAGCCCCCGGTCGACGATGAGGCGTCGGCGGAGACCACCCCCGCCGCGCCCTCACCCGACGACCGCGACGAGCGCGGCTGGCACCTGCGTCGCGAACCCATCGACGTCGCGGCCCTGGTCACTCCCAACGAGCCACAGCCCATCGAGTTGCCTGCGGATGTCGTGGAGCGCGTACAGCGGCGCACGGTGCTGATCTACATCTCTCCGTCCTGCCCGCACTGTGTGAACGTGATCCCGGAGCTGGTGGACCTGTCCCGCCGTGTGGCGGAGCACACCGACGTGCTCGCGGTCTTCTCGGGATTCGCCAAGCGGGGCGACGTGCAGCGCGCGGCGGACGAGTGGAGGCTGCCCTTCCCCTGGATCTACGACGCCGAGAAGGCCTTCGCCCTGGCCACGGGCCTGAGCTCCACCCCCTCGGTCCTGGTGGTGGAGCCCACCCCGGAGCCCGACGATCTCGCGGTGGCGGTGGGCGACGCCTACATGCCGTTCATCCACGGCGCCGACGCTGTGCTCGAGATGCGGCTGCTGGGGGCCAGCGAGCCGGTGCTCTCCCGGGGGGCATGGCTCGGATCCGTCACCTGTGGAGCCTGCCACCTCGAGGAGGCTTCCTCCCATGCGCTCACGCTGCACGGGGTGGCCTACTTCCACATGGTGGACTCCGGCGGCGTGGACGACCCCAGCTGCCTGGCCTGTCACGTCACCAACCCCGTCGAACCCTACGAGCCGGGCCAGGACCCGGTCCGAATGGGCTTCCGTCCCGGAGATCACCGCTCCCCCTGGGCCGACGTGGGCTGCGAGGCCTGCCACACCGCCAGCGGACCCCACGACGGCGACGGCGGCGATCCCGCAGCCACCTGCACCGGCTGCCACGCTCCCGACCACGTACCCTTCGACGCGGAGCAGGGGCTGGTGCTCATCGACCACTTCGCCGCTGGCTACATCAGCGACGCCGAGGCCCAGGCCTGGCGCTCCGGGGTGGCCATGGGCGAGGCCGAGCGCCCCATGGTCTCCACACTCCAGGGGCCCAGCACCGGGGCCGAGGGCTGCAAGGCATGCCACAAGTCCCAGCACAAGCAGTGGCGCAAGACCCCCCACGCCCACGCGATGGAGCTGCTCGAAGACGAAGGCCACGACAAGGTCACCTGCGTAGTCTGCCACGCCACACCCACCGATAGCTCGGTGCGGGCTGACGGGATCGAGTCCTTCCGCACCGACGAGAGCGTCGGCTGCGAGATCTGCCACGGCCCGGGCGCCGCCCACGCCGCGGACCCGGACAACGTGCACCTGTGGTCCCTCGAGACCCGCGAGCCCGCTTGCTTCGTGCGGGGCGTCTGCGAGCGCTGCCACAACGAGATCCGCGACCCCGACTTCGACATCGACACCGCCCTCGAGGCGGTGAAGCACTGATCGATGCGAACCTCGCGCAAAGGTGCCAAGGTGTCGTGGCTGTCGGGCGGCGTGGGGTGAAGGGTTGTAGCGTCAGGGCCTCGCGCAGAGGCGCTGGGGCCTTCGGCCCCGCAGAGGGTACCGGGGTGCAGCGTTGGTGGGTTCTCTGTGGGCGCTGTTCAGGGTCGCAGTGTTTCTTGGAGGTTGCCACTCCGTGCGTGGAGCGCCGTCGGCTCATGGAGTCCAAGGGTGAGGGCGAGGTCGCAACTGGCAATACTGCCGCCGTCGGCCCCCGTTCTTCGCTCGAACGGAGCGGCAGCCCCTTCCAACCGCGTTGCCGCCACCATCGAGCGTCCCCGGCAGGACGTCTTCGCGTCTCTGCGTCTTTGCGTCTTTGCGCGAGACCCTAGCGCCTCAAGCTCCCTGCTTGTCGCGGAGCTTGGTGATCACTGTGGCGGCCAGCAGGAAGAACAGGCCGAAACCGGCCAGGGCCGCCATGAGCACGCCGATGGACAGGCCCATCTGGTCAGGGTCGTTGGGCTTGAGACCCAGGTCGTACAGGGTGCCCGTGATGACCTGCTTCTCCCAGCGGGTGGCGTCGTACTTGTAGGCGACCTGCAGGGCCTCGCCTGCCTTGATGGAGGCGTCGAGGGCGTAGCGCTGCAGGGTGACCCAGGTGGCGCACTCGGCCAGGAAGCCCATGCGCTGGATGGGCACCATGATGGACGAGAACGTGATCTGGGGGACGATGATCAGGGGCAGGGTGCCCACCGCCGCTTCCGAGGAGGTGAAGGACGAGGAGATCAGCAGGCCGAGGCCCATGCCCGACAGGCCGGTCAGCGCCTGGACCGAGGCCAGCAGCGGCAGGCTGAAGCCGTGGTCGCCGAGGTGCAGCGGGAAGAAGAGCATGGTGGTGAGCACCACGCACTGGACCACGATCACCGCGCCGAGGATGCAGATCTTGGACCCGATGTAGGGCAGCAGCCGAGCCCCGACCCGACGCTCACGCCGCCAGATGGCGCGATCCGAGATCAGCTCACGCACCGAAGCCGACATGCCGAACCACAGGGAGGACAGGGCCAGCATGAAGATGCAGGGCGCGGTGGGCTGCGGGAAGACGATCAGCATCACCAGCGCCAGGATCGGCGGCTGCAAGATGAGCACCGCCGCGCCAAGGGAGTCCCGCCACTTGGTGCGCGCATAGCGGCTGGTCTGGGTCCACAGGTCGCTCAGCAGTGAGCGCCCGGGAGCGGTGAGGCCGCCGGCCTCGACGTCTCCGCCGCTGCGGCTCATGCCCCCGCTGGACACCAGGTACTCCCGGGTAGCGACGTACTTCTGCCAGGCCGCGCTCTTGCGGTAGTTCTCGGCCCAGTGGGAGGGACTGTGGTCGTCAAGCCGCATGAAGACGGCGTCGGGGCTGGGCACCCCGAAGAACTCGCAGCCTTCCTCGGGGGGCCCGAAGAAGACCACGTGGCCACCGCGGTGCAGCACCAGCAGGTGGTCGATCTGGCGGATGACGGCCGGGGAGAGGTCGTGGGTGACCAGGAAGACGATGCGGCCTTCGTCGGCCAACCTGCGCGCCAGGCGCACGATGTCCTGGGCCGATCGGGGATCGAGGCCCGAGGTGGGCTCGTCGAGGAAGAGCACCTTGGTGGAGCGGGTGAGTAGCTCCTGGCCGAGGTTGACGCGCTTGCGCTGACCGCCGGAGATGCCGCGCTTCTGCACGTCGCCGATGCGGCTGTGGCGGATGTCCTCGATGTCGAGGGTGCGCAGGACGCGATCCACCGCGGTGTTCAGCTCCTGGTCGGTGACGTCGGCGGGGAAGCGCAGCTTGCCCGCGTAGCGCAGGGCTTCCTCGACCGTGAGCTCGGCGTGGACGAGGTCGTCCTGGGGCACGATGCCCACGGCGCTGCGGTCGTAGTCGAGCAGGCGGTGGAAGTCGCTGCCGTCGAGCAGGATGTCGCCGGAGTCGGGGGGCGCGATGCCGGTGATGGCGTTGAGCAGGGTGGTCTTGCCGGAGCCCGAGGGCCCGATCACGGCGATGACCTCGCCGGAGTAGGCGGTGAAGCCCACGTCGGACAGCAGGTCCTTGGACTCCCCCTTCTTGGTGGTGATGGTGCGCTTGACGTTGCGCAAGGTGAGGGTGGCCAGGGCCCGGTCGGATTCGGCCACCAGGGTGTCGCCGTTTTCGGCGAGGGAGAGGGTGTAGGGGCCGATGCGCAGCCGGTCGCCCAGCTCGAAGGGCGCGGAGGCCACCGCCTCGCCATCGACCACGGTGGCGCGGCCGCTGCCGGCATCGACCACCCGCCAGCCGGTGGAGCTGCGCACCAGCCGGGCGTGGGTGGGTGCCACCTGGGGATCCATCAGCTGCACGGTGCAGTCGGGCCGGCGACCGATGGTGATCTCGTTGCCCGTCAGCTCGAAGCTCTGCTCGCCCTGAGCGTGGCGCGGGTCGTGCTTGCGCAGCAAGCTGCCGAAGAGAACGCCGTCGACGCCGAGGGCATCGGCGGCGGCCTCGAGGCGGGTGAGGTCCTGGGGAGCCACGCCTTCGCCCGCAGCGTACAGCTCCACCAGAGCGTCCAGCAGCAGCAGTGCGTCGGCCGAGCCATGGCGCCGGGCGAAGCCGGGCAGATCGATGGCTTCCTGGTCTTCCTCTGCCAGGGCTGCGGCGGCCTCCACCCCGTAGCGGGCCTCGAACGCCTTGAGCTCACCCTGGTCGTGGGCGATCCGGTACTCCGGAGCCATCGCCACCCGGATCATCTGCGCCACGGCCGCCGCTGGGAGGTCGGTGCGAGCTGCCAGGCGCTCGCCCAGTTGCTCGAGGCGCGCGGTCTCCAGTCCGGACAGCCGCACGTCGGCGCGCAGCAGGGCGTGGGTGAAGTCCACAACCAGCCGCACGGTCTTGGAGGAGGTGGTCTGCCCGCGGCTCGACAGGATCGCGCGCAGCCGATCACGTAGGCGCCCCGCGAGTGGGGGCGCCGCGACAGCGCCCTTCCCGGTGCCTTGGGAGCTCATGGCGGCCCGGGAGGGTGCTTGGAGGGGCTAGCGGTAGGTCACGGCCGTGGCGACCGAGGCCTTCGCACCCTGCTCGGCACCTTCGCCGAGCTTGGCCGCGTGGACGGCCAGGTAGAAGGTGTCGGTGGCCGAGGGCCGGAACTCGACCTCGGGCTGACGGTCTTCGGTCTGGTCCTGCACCAGCATGCGACCGTCGGCGTCGTAGAGCACCAGGTCGACATCGGTGAGGGTGGTGTCGCCGCAGCCCAGGAACTTGTACTCATTCCCCGCGTAGAGGGTGAGCAGGTAGATGCGATGCTCGGTTTCACCCAGGTTGGCCTTGGTGATGGTCCGGACGGCCCAGCCTTCGGGGTAGGCCTCCCAGACCTTGGAGCGCACGCAGGTGTCGGCTTCGTCCTGGTCGGCGATGGCGACGCCAGCGATGGACAGGGCGAGGATGGCGGTGAGGGCTCTGGTGAGGGTACGCATGGGGGCCTCCGCTACAGCAGTGCCAGGACCGCGGTGGTCTGCTCGTTGATGGTCTTGACTTCTTCTTCGCCCAGGGTCTCCGAGCCGCAGATCATCTCGAGCTGACCCAAGGTCTGCTCGAGCTTGGCCACGACCTCGTCGGGGGCCTTGTCGCCCTCGATCTTGACGTACTGGCGGAAGTAGCCGACGACCTCGGGCTGCTTGAGCAACGCGTTGGCGGCGTCGTACTTGCCCGCGGTGATCACGGCGCTCGAGACCAGGTTGGCGCCCTCGAGCCAGGAACCGGCCTGGATGAGGGGCACGACCTTGTCGCCGGCTTCGTACTCGATCTCGGGGATGATGACGCCAGCGAGCTCATCGATGTCCTTGACCAGCTCGTCGCGGGAGACCGCGTCGTTCTGGATGCGGTTGATGAGGTCGGTGATGGTGTTGTCGATGTCGGCGCCTCCGCCCAGCTGCTGCATTCCGGCTTGGATGCGCTGCAGGCGGGTGACGAGGTCTTCCTTGGGCGCGGTCTTGATGGTGAGCACCACGTCGGCCACCAGCACGCCGGTGCGGACCGCGATGCGGTCCTTGTCCTCGACGTCCATCTTGACATCGCGGCTCTGCACCAGCTCGGCCAG
>CAZHIK010000535.1:0-6574 GCA_964532635.1 uncultured Enterobacterales bacterium | reverse complement strand
TCTGCTCTTCGGGGGTGGGGGGCGAGCTCCAGGCCAGCAGCAGCGGGTTGATCAGCTGGAAGCCCCGGTCTCGGTACTCGTCCTGCAGCGCTTGGGCCGAACTGGCCACATCCTGGCAGGAGCTTCACCAGAAGGTGGCGAAGGTCAGCATCACGGTCTGGCCGCAGAAGGAGTACAGGTGCACCGTCTCACCGTGCTGGTCCCGCCAGGCGAAGTCGTCCACCACGTCCCCCTCCTCGTAGACCGGCCACTCGAACCACTGCGGCCCGCTGTCATCGGGCTCGAAGTAGCCTTCGATCCAGCCGGTGGGCCCTGTGGGCTCCGGGGGCGTGTCGCAGTACCCCACGTTGTAGCCGCCAGTGTAGGGGTGGCTGTGCTCGTACAGTGGGTTGGTGCCGTGCTCCTGGACCTCGGCGCCGTCGTCGTAGCCGTCGTCGTCGCTGTCGGGATCGTCGGGATCGGTGCCGAGGGCGGCCTCGTCGCTGTCGGAGAGTCCGTCGCCGTCGCGATCTCCAGGGAGGCTGGGGGGTGCGGTGTCCCCACTGTCGCCCGGGTCGGGGGTGCAGGCCGCGAGGATCAAGAGAAGAGAGAGGGGAGCCGTCTTCATGCCGAGAGTGTATCCGAACGGATCAGCTCCAGGGCGGTCCGGGCGTGGCCCGCGACCACCGGGTCGTCATCCTCGACAAGCCCCTCCAGGCGGGGGATGTCCTCGCCGTCCCCGCAGGCTGCGAAGCCCAGCACCGCCGCCTTGCGGAAGCTCGCGGAGGTCCCGCGGTCGAGCTGCGAGCGCAGGGTCTCCCGGCGAGCCCTGTCCCAGGGGGTGAGCGCGAGGGGCGCCGCGTCCACCTCGCGGGCCACCCAGGCCAGCAGCTCTTGGCCGCCGAAGCCCAGGTGCTGGCGCATGGCCTCCTCGGCCCGGCGCGGACGCTCCAGGACGGCCCGCAGGCAGGAATGCTCCCCGCTCTCGCGAGCCAGCAGCTCGATCAGCAGCAGGCAGCCCTCGCTGTAGACCATCTGGGCCCGCTGGGCCTGGAGGCGATCCTCGCTGCGCACCCAGCCCAGCAGGGTGCCGGGACGGACGCCCCTCAGCTCGTCCCACTCCAGCCACTGCCCCTTGGCGCGCAGCCGCCTCATCAAGCGGCGTATCCCCGGCAGCCGGGCCGGCTCGGTCCATTGCGCCGCCAGGGCCTCCGCCAGCCCTTCATTGATCCAGGGGTGCATGGCCACGCCCCGGGTCACCCCCCGCAGCCCGCCGTGGACCAGCTCGTGCGCCAGCAAGGCGCGGGGATCGCGGCCCAGATCGGAGAAAGCGTCCACCGCCCCAGCCACCCGCACCGCGCCCTGGGCGAAGCAAAAGCCCGCCGCCCGATCGCCCACGTGTCCGTAGAAGCCGTGCAGGTAGGCCAGCATGGCGGGCTGGTGCGCGAAGAGCAGCACCCGGTCCGCCGGCCGACTGCCCGGCAGCAGCTCCCGCAGGCCCAGGTTGACCTGGCGCACTGTGGCCTGCAGCTCCCGGGCCTGCACGGGCTCGAGGTCGGTGGCGAAGCGGGTCCCCTCCACCTCCTCCACCATCAGCTGGGCTTCCGGGCCGCAGGCTCGGGCCATGGCGGCGACGTCCCGGCTCCAGAGCAGGCGGGGCAGGGTCGCGTAGGAGCGGCCCAGGTTGGTCAGCAGACGCCCGGTGCTCGTGCCCAGCCGCCGGGCCTGGACCACCAGCACCAGCAGCACCGCCAGCACCCCCACCGGCGCCGCCCACCACCGGATGAGCCCCAGGGCCACAACGAGCAGCGGGAGGATGGACAGGAAGACCAGGTAGCGGCGGACGGACATGGAGGGGCTCGGCTAGCTGGGCATGGGCAGATCCAGCTCCTCACCCTCTACCCAGGTCCAGCTCACCTCGAGCGACCCCTGCCCCAGGCTCCGGACCACCGGGTCGATCCAGTCGGCATGGAGCCGAGCGTCGAATGCGGCCCCCTCGAGCCCCGCCTTGTGCTCCAGCACCGCGTGCTCCACGAGGATTCGGAAGAAGGCCTCGTCCATGGTCTCGCCGGGCTTGGCCAAGCTTGCCAGGAGCTCTCGCACGCCGACGAGATCGTACTTGCTGAAGATGCGTTTGGGGTTGTCCATGTCCACCTCCGTCGGGTCGCTCGAGTGCGCAACGTCACGCTCTCAACGTAACGGGGCTGCCGACACGATATTCTTCGACCTGGCGGTGGTGTGAGACCTGGCGTCCGCGGTACCCTTCCAGCAGGAGGTACCCGTGGACGCAGCACCGGCTCCCAAGAAACGAAGGTTCATCGGACTTCTGCTCGGTTGCGGCCTGTTCGCGGTCGTACTCGTGGTGGGGCTGGTCGTTGCGGCACTGATCACCCTGCGCGTGATCGAGCAGCGCTGGGAGCGCACGCTTCGCGACCTGCTGGCGGAGACCACCGGCGACGAGATCGACTTCGACGAGCTGAAGCTCGGACTGACCCGAACCGCCCTGACCGACGTGGAGATCCGGGACACTCAGGGCGAGCCCGTCTTCACCGCCCGAGAGCTGTCCGTCTCCCTCAGCCCCTGGGCCATGAACCGGGAACAGTGGCGCGCGGATCTGGTGAGCGCCGACGGTGTGACCGTCGTGCTGAACCGCCGCGACGAAGGCTGGGGCTTGCCCGAGACCACGTTGGGGCACCTCCGCGAGCTCGATCTGGAGCAACTGCCCTGGCCGGAGCTGCAGCTGGGGGTGCTGGACCTGCACGACCTGAGCCTCGAGCTGCGCGATCCCGAGCGGGAGCTGCGCCTGTCGATGAACACGCTCAGCTCCGCGGGTGTGGGGATCAGCATCGGGGAACAGCTCCAGCTGGCCCTGGGCCCAGTGCAGATCCCGGAGCTGACCGTCAGCGCGCCCGACGCCGAGGCCATCTACCTCACCAACGTCAGCGCCCACCCCGCGCCCTGGGCCCTGGGCGAGCCGACTCTCACCCTCACCGAGGTCCAGGTCGAAGACATCAGCGCGGATCTGGGCACGGCGGGTTGGCGCCTTCCCGACCTGGCCGCCGCGGTGCTGGACGGTGCCGAGGGCATCCCCTGGCCCGCTGTGGTGGTGGAGTCCCTGGCGCTGGAGAACCTGAGCCTGAGCGCCGGTGCTGACGACGAGCGCGCCGTCGCTCGCGTTCGCAGCGCAGCCCTGGGTCCTGCCACCCTGACCCTCGGGCCCACGCCCGCGGTGGCCTGGGAGAAGCTGAGCACCGGTGCGGTGAGCCTGAGCCGCTCGGACGCTGAGCTGGTGCGCATCGCCGGCCTCAGCCTCGGCGCCGGGAGCCTGGACCGTGGCGTCACCAGCCTGAGCGTGCCATGGGTCCAGGCCCGGGACCTCGAGGCCACCCTGCGCAAGGGTGAGCGCTGGTTCGCCGTGCCCACGGGCACCTGGGCCATCTTCGCCCGTCCCCTGGCACCGGGGGCCTGGTCCGGCCTTCGGCTGGGCACCGTGGAGCTGAAGGGTCTGGACGCCACCATCGTGGCACCCAGCGGCAGCCTGGACCTGGCGGTCGATGCCGGCGAAGCCTCCGGAGTGGGGCTCGATCCCGTAGCCGCCCGCCCCTGGAGCGTGGCGAGCGCATCCCTGTCCGGTCTCACCGCCACCAGCGAGGGCGAGACCTTCGCCACCGTGAGCAGCGTGACCCTGAGCGAAGCCGGCCTGCTGAGCGCGAGCGGCGCCGAGGTCTGGACCCGCCTACGCAGGAGCCGGACCCTGAAGCTGCCCCCGGTGGTGCAAGACCACGTCCCCACCTGGGGCGGGGGCACCCTGGGCGAGAGCTCAGCGAGCTGGTTCGGGGTGGAGTTCGGGCCCCTGCCCTGGCAGCCGAAGCAGGCGCGAATCAGCAACGCCACCATCCACCTGGACGACGCCCGCAACGCCGACCCGCCCCTGGCCTGGACCGTGGCCGTCTCGAGCGCCAGCCTGGGGCCCATGGGCAACGATCGACTGCCGCTGTCGGCCGCCGGGACCGTGGCCGAGGGCAGCTTCGAGGCCTCGGGCGGGCTGTACCCCAAGGGCAAGGCGGTGGTGAACGTCGCCGCCAGCAAGGTCTCCCTGAAGGCCCTGACCCCCTACGTGGACGATCTGCTGGACGCCTTCGGCCTGAAGGTCAAGGCCGGCACCGTGGGCGGCGACCTGACGATCACCCTGCGCGGCTCCAAGCTGATGATCAACGGCCCCGCCCGCGCCCGCCGCATCGAGCTGGGGGGCAACCGCAACACCTCGAGCCTGGCCAACAGCACCCTGCAGGCCCTCACCGGCGAACGCACCCGGGTGGACCTCGAGCTGAACGTCGTGGGGGATCTCACCGATGACGACTTCTCGCCCCTACGCCTGGTGATCGCCGCCGTGGTGAGCGACCTGGTGGGCGAGGCCGCGGAGAGCGTGGGTGAGCTGCTGATGGATGCGGTGGAGGAGCAGACGGGGGGGAAGAAGAAGGGGAAGAAGAAGGCGAACCAAGCTCAGGATGCGCTCGAGGACATCGCGGGGGAGCTGCAGAACGCGCTGACGGGGGGGAACAACAACAAGAAGAAGAAAAAGGGTGGGGGCAAGAAGAAGGGCGGGGGCAAGAAGAAGTAGGTCGAGCTTCCTTGGGTCGTTCGTGCAGACGGGGCGGCTCCGCCCGCCCCGCGGCACAACGACCGCGGTGGTGGCGGGGTGGGTTGGCGGCGGGGCGGATGGCGTCGATCGTGCCGACGGGGCGGCTCCGCTCGCCCCGCGGCACATCGACGGAGGTGCTCGCGGGTTGGGTTGGCGGCGGGGCGGACCGAATTGGGGTTCCAGGGTTCTGGAACGGGAATTGGGTCCGGGGGGGCGGACCGAATCGGGTTTCCAGGGTTCTGGAACGGGAATTGGGTCCGATGAGGAGCAGTCCAGCGCAGGACCTGGGGGCTCGGGGTTCGGGGCTATCCCCCGAGCCCTTTCAACATCGCCCCGGCCCGCCGCGGCTTCTGCTTGGCGGCCCCCCGAGGGAAACGGGCCCCGAGATACCAGCGGGCGACCTCAACGACGAGCCGGTAGGCGTCGAGGCCTACGACTCCGAGAGCCGACGCCCCACCCCACAAACAAAGGGGAGCACATCACGTGCTCCCCTGGCGACGAGGCACCCGAATACGCCCCGCCACCACCAGCGACGTTGTGCTGCGGCGCGAAGCGCCGTCAGCACGAACGTCCTAGTACCGGTAGTGTTCGGGCTTGTAGGGCCCCTCGACCGTCACACCGATGTACGCAGCCTGCTCCTCGGTCATGACCGTGAGCTTCACGCCGTACTTGTCCAGGTGCAGCCGGGCGACCTTCTCGTCGAGATGCTTGGGCAGGGTGATGACCTCGGGCTTCTTGCCTTCGGGCTCAGCCAGCATGTTCTCGCCGTAGGCTTCGGCGTTGGCGTGCAGCTCGAGCTGGGCGATGGTCTGGTTGGTGAAGCTGGCGGACATCACCAGGGAGGGGTGACCCGTGGCGCAGCCCAGGTTCACCAGCCGGCCCTCGGCCAGGACGATGATGCTGTGGGGGCCGCCGCCGGGACCGTGGGTGGTGTCCAGGAAGCGCCACTCGTGGACCTGGGGCTTGATCTCGATCTTCTCGACCTTGCCCTCTTCCAGCCAGGCTTCCATACCGGCCATGTCGATCTCGTTGTCGAAGTGGCCGATGTTGCAGACGATGGCGTTGTGCTTCATCCGCTTCATGTGGTCGCGGCTGATGATGCGGAAGTTGCCCGTGGCGGTGACGAAGATGTCCATCTCCTCGCACACCTCGTCCATGAGCACCACGTCGATGCCGCGCATGCAGGCCTGCATGGCGCAGATGGGATCCACCTCGGTCACAGACACCTTGGCGCTCTGGCCCTGCAGGCTCTCCACCGAGCCCTTGCCCACGTCGCCGAAGCCGAGCACCAGGGCCCGCTTGCCGGCGATGAGCACGTCGGTGGCGCGCATGATGGCATCGACCAGGGAATGACGGCAGCCGTAGACGTTGTCGAACTTGGACTTGGTGACCGAGTCGTTGACGTTGATGGCGGGGAACAGCAGGGTGTGGGCGTCGCGGCGCTCGTAGAGGCGGTGCACGCCGGTGGTGGTCTCCTCGGAGACACCGCGGATGTTCTTGGCCATGGTGGTCCAGTACTCGTCGCCCTTGGCGATGCGCACGTCGCGCAGCACGGAGAGCACGCACTGGAACTCGGCGTTGTCGGTGGTGCTGGGGTCGGGCATCTCGCCACGAGCTTCCAGCTCCGCGCCCAGGTGGACCAGCAGGGTGGCGTCGCCGCCGTCGTCCAAGATGAGGTTGCAGCCGCCGTGCTCGGGCCAGGCCAGGGCCTGCAGCGTGCACCACCAGTACTCCTCGAGGGTCTCGCCCTTCCAAGCGTAGACGGGCACGCCGGCGGGGGCGTCGGGGGTGCCGGCGGGGCCGACGACCGTGGCCGCCGCGGCGTGGTCCTGGGTGGAGAAGATGTTGCAGCTGACCCAGCGGACCTCGGCGCCCAGGGCGGTCAGGGTCTCGATGAGCACGGCGGTCTGGATGGTCATGTGCAGCGAGCCCATGATCTTCGCGCCCTTGAGC
>CAZHIK010000534.1:0-6578 GCA_964532635.1 uncultured Enterobacterales bacterium | reverse complement strand
TCCTGGTCCTTCTGGACCCCGGAAGCCAAGACTTTCAGAGAGCTGCGGCCCGAGGAGCTGGCGGTGGGACTCGAACCCGCAACCGGCGGTTTACAAAACCGCTGCTCTGCCGATTGAGCTACGCCAGCATTGGGTCCGAAAACCCGGGGCCTCGCGAGGGGGCGTATATAGTGATCCCCCCCCGGGGTGTCAACAGCCATCAGGGATTTTCGATCACCTTGGGGACGAACAGCTCAGCGTCCAGAGATTCGGGCAGCTCCAGGGTACGCACCACGATCTGCTCTCGTGGCTTTCCGTCGAAGCTGGAGCGGAGCCTGAGCGGGACGACCAGCCCGTCGCTGATCTCCTGATAGTCCGCGAAGGACCAGCTCAGCTCTGCCCCCTGGGCGCTCATCACGAGCTGCCGCGCGCGCTGGTCTGTGGGATCGAGGCCCACGCTGACCCTCTCACCATCGTCCTCACCCTGTAGCGCGATCCAGCTCAGCTCCTCGTCGCCCTCGGGCCGCTCCACGGCGCGGACGCCCATGTCGGCGGACCAGCCCGAGAAGCCCACGGCCTGCTCGAGCACGGTGGCAGGCTCGAAGAGCGCCAGGGCTTCGCGGGTGGGCCCCGCAGGGACCTCATGGACCTCGCCCCCGACCATCAGCCAGGCCTGGTCACCACGGACGATGGTGACGCTGTCCGTGCCCTCACCCTCGATGATGCGGATCTCGAGGCGCAGCGCATCGCCATCGCGGTGGTAGTCGTGCCACGCCCGGAGGGGGCTGTCGTCGATCGTGGCGGCGCGCTCGTAGCGGAAGTGAACCGGATCCCAGTCGGCCATGCGCGGTGGGGGCTGGTCGGCGCTGCCGCCCCCACCGTGGGCCAGCACCAGGGCCGACAGCAGCCGAGCACCCTCGGCCCGGGCGGCCTGAGCGTCGGTGGCGGCGGCCTCGGGCCCCTCCCCCACATCCACCCCGCTGTCACCGGGCGCGCTGTTGGGGGCTGCCGCCGCCAGCTCCTCCACGGGCAGCACGTCGCGACCGGCCACCAGGAACACCTGGGCGCCGATGCCCGAGAGCTGGGCCAGGCGCTGGGCAGCGGCCGCGGCGGCGTCCCGATCCTCGAGCCCCTGGACCCGGACCAGAAAGACCCAGCCCTTGCCCCGCCGGAAGCTGCGGACCACCTCGGCCGGGATGCCCTCGGCTACCGCCAAGGCGCAGGCGGCTTCGGCGTGGGTGCGCTGGCGGTGGCCCACCGTCTCGACGGTGTAGGGCTGCGCCATGGCGGCGCCGGCCAGGAGCAACGAGGCCAACAGGGTCAGGAGTGTGCGGTGGAAGGATCCGGACATGGGCTGTCACTCCTGGGGCTGATCGGCGGGAGCGGGATCGACCCCGCCGACGCCAGCTCGGGCACGCACCCCAGGGTCGGGGTCCTGGGCCAGGGCGTCGAGCACAGCTCGATGCCCCTCGGGGTCCACGTCGAGCAGGAAGCTGGCCACGAAGCCGCGGATGCGAGGATCGTCGTGGCCGGCCAGCTCGGCCAGTCGCTCCGGATCGCGCCCACCGGCCACCGCGAAGCGGTCCGAGACCTCGGAGCGGCAGGAGGCAGAGGGCGGCTGCTGGTCGTCCAGCATCACCTCGAGCAGGGCGGGCAGGGCGTCCTCCCAGCGCTGCAGCCGCAGCACGTCCAGGGCCGCCATGCAGTACAGATCGGCGTCGGGGCTGGGCTCGCGGGCGGCGGTGAAGAGGGTGGGCACACCCCGCATCCCGCCCATGATCACCAGGGCCTTGGCGGCGGAGCGCCGGGCATCCGGATCGCCGTCGCGCATCACACCCTCGAGGAAGAGCCAGTCGCGCTCGGTGGGGTACTCGAGGTCGAGCCGGGGCTCGTCGGGATCGAAGGGGCCGAGGGCGTCGTCCACGCTGGGCTCGACGGCCTCGAGGGCCGGGTCCTCGACAGCATCTTCGAGCATATCCGGTGGGGTGGGGATGACCTCTGCGACGCCCTTCAGCCCCTTGTCCACACGGTCCGAGGCGAAATGGGCCAGGCCCACCACGGCGCCCACCAGCACCACGCCCAGCGCGAGGGGCATCCAGGTTGTGCTGCGGGCCATGATCGCTCCGGGGCAACTGCCGCGGGGGCATATCACCCGGGCCGGCTGTCGTCTGCCCCCTCCCCCTCCGGCGGGGCCTCGGCCGGGACCTCCTCGACCTCGATGGGCTCGGGCATGAAGGTGAGCGCGAAGACCACACCGGCCGCCACGGCCAGCAGCTTGGCCCGCAGGGTCAAGCCCGGGCGCTCCCGCACCTCGAGGTTCCGCCAGGCCCGCAGCAGCAGCAGCACCCCCACCCAGACACCCCAGCCGGGCCAAACCAGGAAGGTGCCCACCACCAGCAGCGCGATCACGCCCTTGCTCACCAACAGCGCGCGGCGAGGGATCAGCGCGCCGATGATGTGCCCCCCATCGGTCTGGCCGATGGGCACCAGGTTGATGGCGGTGACCAGGCAGCCCACCCAGCCCGCCAGGGCCACCGGGTGCAGCTCGGCGTAGCGCCCCGGGGGTGCGCCGTTGACGATGGTGCCGATGAGGTCCACAGACCAGGGATCGGCGAAGATCCAGTAGGCGAAGCCCGGCTCGAGGGGGATGTCGGGCCCGGTCCAGCGCAGCCCGATGGCCAGCAGGGCGAAGGCCACGATGGCACCGGCCACCGGTCCCGCCGCCGCCATCTCCAGCAGCGCCGTGCGGTTGGCGGGACGGCTGCGCAGGGAGATCACCGCCCCCATGGTGCCGAAGCCCCCCAGGGGCATGGGGATGAAGTAGGGCAAGCTGAGCCGGAAGCCGTGGCGCAGGGCCACCAGGTAGTGGGCCAGCTCGTGGGCCAGGAAGAAGGACATCAGCGCCGCGGTGTAGGCCGCGGCCCGGGTGGCCACCTCTGGATCCCTGATGGTCTCCACGCCCCCCTGGGACCAGTACATGGTGCACAGCGTGGCCACGAACAGGGCGACGCTGATCCCGCGCTCGCGGGCGGACTCCACGTGATGATTCCCCAGAGCGCTACTGGGGGATCTCGCGCACGGTGAGCTCGTAGGTGCCCTGGTCGCTGCCGCCGCTGACGATGAGCTGGTAGCTCTGGCCGCCCTCGAGCTCGATGCTCAGGAAGGCTCCCTCGCCCGAGTCGTCGGCCAGGCCGCCGGAGTTCAGGATGCGGTCCACCGTGGCGCTCTCGTCCTCGTCCAGGGTGTCGGCGTCGAACCACTCCAGGCCCCAGACCTCGGCTTCCAGCAGGTCGGGATCGAGGGTGCACATCTTGACCAGCACCTGCTGGTAGAAGGAGTCGGGCCGGGGCTCGTCGGCGTCGAGCACTCCATCGCTGTCCCAGTCGTTGGAGCAGTCGGGCTCCTCCGCACCGGTGTCCGGCGGAGGCTCGCCGCACGCGTCGAAGTCACTCACCTTGCTGGTGCCGGAGCCCGAGCCGCTGCCCGAGTTCAGCGAGGCGGAGCCGAGCGGCTCCTCGGAGAGGACCTCCTGCAAGAAGAGGTAGTCCAGGATGGAGGTGGGATAGGCGAAGTCGATGCCTTCGTCGTGGGTGCAGGACGCGCGGGGGGTGTTGGTCTCGTCGGGGGTGGGCACGTAGTCGGTGGGCACCACCGCCAGCCAGGGATCGTAGGGGGCGATGTCGTAGGTGCCCGGCTCGTACTGACGGTCCAGCCAGATGTGGAGCTGGACCTGGGAGCCCATGGCGCGGTCGGTGAGATCGAGGGTCCAGCGATCGGTGTCGAAGAACTCCTGATCGCTGTACACGCCTTCGTGGTCGTAGGACGAGATGGTCCAGGGCTCACCGATGGCGCCCACACCGTAGACCGGGGAGCCGTCCTCGGGCACAGCAGGGAGGGCCACCGAGGTGGTGACCGAGGAGGAGAAGATCTCCTCGACCATCAGATCGCTGCTCTCGGGATCGTTCCAGCGGATCACGACGCCGGCGAAGTCCTCTCCGCCCGGCTGGATGTAGAGGGTGGTGTCCTCGTAGGGCACCACGGGCATCCGCACCACCGAGGCGGCGTAGCCGCCCTCGTAGGCCCCGGCGAACTCATAGGCCGGCACGATGGTGGCGAAGTCGGTGTTGCCGAGGGTGACCCGCAGCGCTTCGTTTTCGTATGGCGCGTCGGTAGTGCCACCTTCCATGTAGAGGTTCTCGCCACCGATGTTGATCCCCCGCTGGTAGCCGTTGGCGCCGTAGTAGGTTCCCACGGCGGGCTTCTCGGGGGGCTCGGTGGGAGCGGTGATGAACTCCGCCTCGCCGTAGAGGGGCCAGTCGTTGCCCTCGGTCTCCATCAGGGGGTTGCCGTCGACGTCGGTGACGCCGGTGGTGAGCATGGCCACCTGCCACTGCAGCACGATGTCGGCGAAGCCATCGACGTCGCCACCCAGGTTCTGCACCGCTGCGACCACGTTGTCGACGCCGATCTCCTCGGACTGGACCAGCTCGGCCAGGATGTCGGTGCCGTGGACGTCCACGAGCCAGCGCAGGAAGAGGTACTGTGCGCCACGGCCCTCGAGGGACAGACCAGAGCCCTCCACCTCGGTGGTGAGGCCGTACAGGTGGGGAGCGTCGAGGTAGTCCCAGGCGTCGTCGAAGTAGATGGCGCCGAAGCCGCAGATGTCAGCCGCCACCGCGCCCAGGCCCTGCATCAGCCAGGTGTCCTCGTCGGTGCCGGCCTGCTCGAGGACCTTCTGGTTGTAGACGATCAGGTGGACTGTCTCGGCCGCGATCTGAGCCGCCAGGGACAGGCTGGTGTAGGCTTCGACCGTGGTGGTGAAGTCGCTGTTGTAGTAGCCGTGGGGATCAGGGGCGAAGACGTAGATGATCTCCTGCTCGTCCGAGACGGGGTTTTCGTCGAGATCGTACTCCTCGAGATCCACCGCCGGATCGGCGTAGGACTCGAAGACCGCGGCGTGGTCGTCGGGATCGTCGGAGGACTGGGGCAGGTTGTTGAGCACCGGGGTGATGAGCACGGTGACCCGGTCGTCACCGTTGATGTCGGAGAAGTCTCCCATCAGGGCCTCGAGGTTCACCATGATGTTGGTGTCGACGATGCCGGCGATGGTCTCGAGGTCGCAGTTGTCGAAGCCGTAGGAGGGGTTGGTGTCGTACTCGTCGATGACACCGTCGCAGTCGGTGTCCCAGTCGAGGCCCACGCTGGTCTCCACCCAGATGGCCACCGTCTCGCCGAGGGCCACCAGGGTGGCGCTGGACTGGTAGAAGGACGACTCGTCGCTCATGTCGTCGCGCACCCTGAAGACATCGGTGTCACCCACAGCCAGATCCGGCGGCGGAGGGGGCGGCGGGCGGTTCTCGACGCTGCGGGTGCGCTCGGCGAGCTGTTCCTTCAGCTCCAGCCGATGGTCGGCCACCTGCTGGGGGGTGGGCTGGGGGCGAGCGCTGCGGGACTCTTCGGCGGTGACCGAGTACCACATGTCGTAGACCGAGGTGCCTC
The DNA here is from genome assembly GCA_964532635.1 of uncultured Enterobacterales bacterium. Taxonomy (GTDB): domain Bacteria; phylum Myxococcota_A; class UBA796; order UBA796; family JAFGLY01; genus CALDOK01. The sequence continues at coordinate 1,100 of CAZHIK010000534.1, read as the reverse complement.
CGCTGCCGTTGACGAAGATGGCGTAGAACTCCTGCTCGCGGTTGTCGTCACCGCTCGAGTCGGTGAGGGCGACGGTGATCTCCTCCTCGCCCTCTTCACTGTCGATGATGGCGTAGTCGCCGGGATCATCGAAGGTGTAGTCGACCACGGGGTCATCACCTGTCTCGCCGGTCTCGATGCCGGTCTCGATGGGACCGGTCTCGATGGGGCCGGTGTCATCGGTGTTGGCGTCGGAGTCGTAGCAGCCCGGGCAGAAGTCCGGGCGGTCGTTGCCACAGCCGTCGCAGGCTGTGAGGCCGAGCAGGGTACTCAGCAGAGCGGTCGAGAGGGCGCGCATCGTTCCTCCGTGGGCCGCCCGAGGCGGTCCCGTGGCGTGACTGTCCGTCAAGCCCATACCACCGAATACCACGGTGCTTTCGGGGCCGTCAATGCGAGCGTCGCGGCACCTCCGGCGATCCTGCGCGATCGCCCGGGGGCTTCCCCCCAGCCCTTCCCATGCGCGGCGCGGCGAATAGCTTCAGCACGGAAGTCACGGGAGCGTCGCACCATGCGAAACCTGTACGAGATCCTGGGCGTCGGAAAGGACGCCGATCAAGCGGCCATCCGCAAGGCCTTCAAGACGCTGGCACGCCGCTACCACCCCGACGTCAGCAAAGAGGCCGACGCAGAGACCCGCTTCAAGGAGATCAACGCGGCCCACGAGGTGCTGTCCGACGAGCAGAAGCGCGGTTGGTACGACGAGTTCGGTGAAGAATCCCTGAAGGTGGGCTTCGACGCCGACCGGGCCCGCGCCTACCGCCACGCCCGCCGCTCCGGAGGCTTCGGCTTCGATCCCTCCGGCGGCATGGGCGGCGGCGGGGTGTCCCTCGACGAGCTGTTCGGCAGCATGTTCGGTGGCGGCCAGCGCCGCCGCGCCCGCAGCGGCTGGGGCGAGTCGGTCACCGTGCGCCGACGGGGTCCGGACGTCGAAGTCAGCGTGGAGATCGACCTGCTCACCGCCATCCGGGGCGGCGACACCATCATCCAGCTGCGCCGACCGGAGTCCTGCACCACCTGCAGCGGCGAAGGCGGCACCGGCGAGCAGGCCTGCCCGGCCTGCC
>CAZHIK010000533.1:0-6592 GCA_964532635.1 uncultured Enterobacterales bacterium | reverse complement strand
CAGCAGCGCTGGGAGCTCCCGCTGGCAAAACTCCCTGGCCAGGCGCCAGGTGAAGACGGTGGCGAGCACCAGCTGCAGCCAGACCAGCAGGTTGAAGGCCGCAGTGCGCCCGAGCACCAACCCCAACGGTAGTGCCACCAGGCTGTTGAGCAGATCCACGTGGTACAGGTCGCCCCCGAAGGGGTGGTTGAGGGCCGGCTCGGCGAGGGGGAAGCGGCCGTGGACCAGCAGCGCCTGCTCCGTGCGCCAGTAGCCCCACAAGTGGGCCCAGACGTCGGAGCGCTCGGCACCGATGACGCGGTCTCCGAGCTGTCCGAGCACCGGCAGGGTGAGCACCACCGCCAAGAGCAGGGCGACGCCGGCGACCGCCAGCCAAGCCCGCCGGGTGGGGGCTGGCGGCGCGCTCACGGCGTCACCTCGACCAGGCAGGCCGCCAGGGCGTCGGCCACCACGGCGTGCCCTTCGACCGACCAGTGGCCGTCGAAGACCAGGTAGGAATCGACGCCCTGGGCGTGGGCGTCCGCCAAGGGCTGGTGGAGATCGCAGCTTGGGATCTCCAGCTCATCCAACAAGGCCATGATCGCCGCTCCGGGCGCGTGGGGCTCAGCACCTTCGGATGACAGGCCGGCCAGGGCGAAGGTGGGCCCGAGCCGTTCGTGCTCGACCGCGAGTGCCGGAGGAGCCACGGCCACCACGAGCCGCTGCCCCGCAGCCTCGCACAGCTCGCTCAGCCAGCGGAGGGCCTCGCGATTGGCCGGCAGCGCGCGCTGGATGGCGGCCTCACCGTCGGCCCCGAAGGCCTCCAGCTCCCGCTTCCATCCACTCACGCGCAAGGGCTGGTCGCCTCCGGCCTGTACGGAGCGCAGCTGCCGGTGGACGCGCCAGCGGGCCCAGAGAAAGGAGCGCTCCCGCAGCAAGCGCAGGTGCCAGGGGGGAGGGGGCTCGACCTCCATGATCGGCTGGGGGCCCGGCTCGAGGGGGCCGTCGATGCGCCAGCGCTCGAAGGCGGCGTTGTCCACCAGATCGTTGCCCGCGAAGTAGACCAACAGCACCGCATCGGGCTGCAGCGTGGGGGACCAGCGCTGCCAGCGCATGGCGCTCTGCCAGGTGCAGTCTCCGGAGACACCCCCGTTGTGGACCGACACGCCCAGCTCACGGGACAGGCGGGTGAGGAAGTGCTGCTCCTCGGACACCTGCAACGCCAAGGTGAAGGAGTCCCCAAGGACCAACAGCCCTCTGGCGGGATGCTCGGGTTCGGGGCCGCGCATCCCATGGGAGTTCACCCGCAGGTCCACCCTCCGCCCGGGGATGGCGTAGGTGCCCTCGAAGCCGGGGACCAGCTCGAGGCCCAGGCGTCGATCGATGCGCCAGAGTCCGGGTGGCTCGGCGTCGGCCGCGTTGAACACCAGGTGGGCGCTCCCAGGCGGGCGGAGCACCCGGGCGAGGCCCTCGGCCGCCAGCAGACCCAGGAACAGGCCGGCCAGCACCAGGCCCAGCCTCTGCCACAGGGCTCGTCCAAAATGCCGCATCGACGGACGCCTAACCGCTCCGCTGGTAGGCGGGCGTGCTGGAGCAGGGGTTCGGGACGCAATAGGGAACCACGTGACCACCGCTACCCCCGCCCGCGGATCGGCAACCCCCCGCCGGGGTATCGCCCGCCTGCTGTCTCGCCCTGCGCTCATCGCGCTGCTGGTGGCCCTGTGGGGAGGCGCCCTATGCGGCGAGGCCGCCTGGTGGTGCCTGGTGGCCCAGCGGGCCGAGGTCCCACCCCCGGGCTGGTTGCTCGAGCCCGCGCGGGCGCCCTACCAGCTCACGGACCTGGCTGGGGATGTAGGCCATCGCAACGACGCCTGGAGCCTGGCTCACTGGCGCGGGCTGGCCCCCGACCCGGACAGCCGCATGCCCGGCGATCGTCGCATGGCGGCGACGCTCCGTCTCGAAGAAGGAAGCCAGCTCGAAGTCATCCTGAGCCCCAACGGGGGCATCGACAGCGCGAGCTTGCTGCTCGAGCGCATCGGCGAGCCCTCGGCTCGCTTGCTGCTCCAGCAGAACCAGCAGCAGCGCGAGTCGGCCTGCTCCGAGCGGCTGTCCGCCCCCGGCGAGGGCCCCCTGACCGTGGAGATCCGTCCCGGCCAGCACGATCTCACCATCCTCCTGGACCAAGACAGCACCTCCTGCTCACTGGGCTTCCTCGTGCCTTGGGAGCCCACGGTGCGACCGGGGCTTCGCCGCGTCCACATCGAGAGCATCGCCCTGGACGGAGCCAGCGCCGCCAAGCCCCCCGCCCCCCCGAGGGCCCTTGCCTGGGTCGCGGGCGCGCTTGCCGCACTGGTGCTGGTGGTCGCCCAGCTGTTGACGGGCGCCCGCGCGGGCGTCGTGGCCATCACGGCCCTGCCCCTGCTGGTGGCGGGTCTGCTGTCGGGCAGAGATCCCGCCGTGTGGGCGGAGACCGCCCGGGTCACCTGGCTCCCAGTACCGTGGCTGCCGGTGCTCGGGCCGGTGCTCGTCAGCGGCTTCATGGTCGCCAGCCATCAGCTCGGTCGCGCGCTGCGAGGCTTCCCGTGGACCACCGGCCTCGTGGCGCTTCGCCCTTGGCTCGGCGCCGCGCTGTGGATCGCGGCGAGCCTCGCTGTCCTGGTGGCGCTGGGGGGTGCCAGGGCCGGTGCCGTCATCTGGGCGAGCTGGCTGGCTTCGAGCTGGGGTGTGCTCGTCTGGGCCAACGCCAACGCAAGGAAGCTGCGTGCGTACAACCTGATCTGCCTCGCGTCCTGTGCAGCGCTCGCGGTGGGGGCCGAAGCCTGGCTACGACAGACCCCCGCCGACGGATACTGGGACGCCGCCCAGATCCTGCCGGGATCGATGGACATCATGCGCAGCGTCGAGATGGCCGACGACGGCTTCGCCCAGATCGACCAGGGTGAGCACACCAGCTACCCGGATCGCGGCTACCCGGTGGCCATCGCGCCCCCAGACGGCCGACCGCGCCTGGTGGCCATGGGCGGCTCCACCACGGGCGGGGCCTGGCAGAACGACGACCTGGACGAGTTCTACCCCGCCCGCCTCGGCGCCTACCTTGGCGGTTCCTGGCAGGTGCTCAACCAGGGTGTCGGCGGCTGGACCACCTGGCACCTGCGCCACTACCTGGACCGCGGGGCCGTCGATCTGCTCGAGGCCGACGTGCTGGTCCTCTACGTGGGCCACAACGATCTGCTCACCCCTGCGCCGGCCCCCTATCGCCAGCTCTACGCCCGCTGGTTGCAGGGGGGTGGCGCGGCCGGCGAGCTGCTCGACCGCAGCCGGCTCTACCAGGGGCTGCGCTACGGCCTGACCTCCCTCCGCCCCGCAAGCCACCGCACGGCGGTGCCCGTCGAGCATGCCCGGGACAACCTGGAGTGGATCATCGAGCGCACCGCCAGCCGTGACACCCAGCTGTTCCTGGTGAGCGAAGGCCTGGCGCCCGACCCCGCCCCCATGGCCGAGTACAACCGGATGATGATGGAGCTGAGCGAGTCCAACGCCCAGGTCCACTACCTCGACGCCGCCGCCGCACTGCACGATCTACCGGGCTCCCAGGTGTTCCTGGACGACTGCCATCTCACCGCGGTGGGCCACGACCTGCTGGCGCAGCTGCTCGCCGACGAGCTCGCGGAGCTGGACCTGCTCTCGGCCCCCATCCAGCCGTTGGCCCCGGCGGTCAACGCCGCTCCGAAGGCCCGTCCCAGCGTCAGAGGCCAAGGTCCGCCAGAGACCCAGGGTATCCGGCCGGCGGGGGACCCATGAGCCGAGCCCGTCGCTTGGCCCCACGCGCCATGCTCTCCCTGGGCGCCCTGCTGCTGGCCCTGGTGGTGGTGGAGCTCGGCTTCCGAGCCATGGGCCGAGGAGATCCGGTGGTCTACGAGGATCTCGAGATGAGCTGGGAGCCCAGCTCACCCCTCCTGGCGGTACCCGATCGACCTTGGCAGCTGGCCCTGGCCCCCGACTACTCCGGCCACTAGATCTACCGGGACGCCCTGACGGGCGACGCGATCCTGCGGGTGGCGGTGCGCACCGACGCCCACGGGCTGCGGGGCGCTGCTCCCGATCCCGACGCCGGCCTGCGAATCCTGGCCCTGGGTGACTCGGTGAGCTTCGGCCAGGGCGTGCGCGAGGAGCAGGCCCTGCCCGCCCAGCTCGAGCGGCTGTTGTCCGAGCGAGCCGAGGTCCAGGTGCTCAACGCCGGGGTGCCGTCCTGGAACCTGGCCCACCAGGTGGCCTGGCTACGGGATCGGGGCCTGGCGCTGGAGCCCGGTCTGGTGCTGTGGATGTTCTACGTCAACGACGTCAGCACCGCTGAGCGCAGGCTCGTGGTGGACCAGGACCAGCCGGTGCGGCTCGAGGCCCCTCCATGGGTCGGAGGCGAAGCCGGCTTCCGCGGGATCAGCTGGACCTACAACTCTCTGTGCCGCACCATCGAGCGTCGGCGACTGGCTCGGGAGCTGATGCGACCGGCTCCGAGCTTCCGTCTGCAAGGACGCTCGTACCTGGACGAGCTGCGGGAAGACATGCGCAGCGGGCCTGGCGTGCAGCCTCTGCTCGACCAGCTCGCCGACGCCTGCCACGAGCGCGCCATCCCATGCGCGGCGGTGGTGCTGCCCGTGCTCATCGCAGGCGATGACGATCGGGGCACCGACATCCTCGACACCGTGGCAGCGGCGGCCCTGGGCGCGGGCCTCGAGGTGATCCGCATCGACGACGCCCTGGACACCATGGAACCCACCCAGCGCTACGTGCTCCCCGGGGATCGACACCCCAGCGCCGCTGCCCACGCACGCATGGCCGAGGTGCTGGCCGAGCGCCTGCAGCTGCCAGAGCCCGCGTCCCCGTGAGCCATCCGGGATACCCTCCTGGCATGTCCCGCTCCATCCCCACGTCCCGCAAGCTGCTCTGGGCGCTGCTGCCCCTGCTGCTGACGTGGGGCGCCTGGGAGCTGGGAGCCCGCCTGGTTGGCGCCGGCACCTGCGAGGCTCCCCTGCCCCGGGCCGACGACTGGATGGAGATGCAGGCCAGCACCCGCTACCTCTGGCAGCTGGTGCCCGGCTACGAGGTCCCCATGGGGGAGGGTGTGGCCCGGGTGAATGAGCATGGAGTGCGCGACACCTTGCCACCAGGCCCCAAGGGCGAGCGGGAGCGTCGGATCGTCACACTGGGTGACAGCGGCGTGTTCGGCTGGGGTGTGCCCGACGGACGCACCTGGCAGGAGCAGCTCGAGGAGTTGCTCCGGGACCGCCACCCAGGCTGGGACATCGAGGTCGTAAACCTGGGCGTGCCCGGGTACTCCTCCGTCCAGTCCCGCCGGCTGCTGGAGGATCTGGGCTGGCGCTACGAGCCCGACCTGGTCCTGGTGGCCAACATCTTCTCCGACTGCAACATCGACGCGTTCCAGGACGAAGTGGCGCTGGCCCTGGTGGATCCGGAAAGCCGTCCCGCCCACCGGATCCTGCGCCACTCCAGGCTGTACTGCTCCCTGTGGAGCGGCTGGGCGCGCTGGTACGCCGCCCGCACCGGCACCCGGAACCGCGTGCTGGTGCCCGGCATCCCGCGCGACACCCGCAAGCTCGAAGCCATGGACCGCTGGGTGGAGCTCAGCCGGGTGCCCATGCGCCAATACCGCTCCAACCTGCGGGCCATGCTCGAGGACAGTCGGACCCACGGTGCGAGCCTGGCCTTGGTGCCCCTGGCCCAGGAGTGGGATGCGGGCCTGTGGACCGTCGAGCACCGGCAGCCCCCGGGCCCCGATGAGCACCTGGCCTGGATGCCCTACCGTCAGGCCATGGCAGAGTTCGCAGAAGATCACGGAGTCCCCCTGTTCTCCATGCCCGACGCCATGGCTGTGGCCGCGAAGCGGGGCGACGCCCAGCGCCTGTTCGTGGACCCGGTCCACCCCAGCGCCGAGGGGGCCACGGTGATGGCCGAGGCCCTGGCGGCCGCCCTGGCCGCGAAGCCGGAGCTGCTGGACCTACCCGCCGCGGAGCCCGCGCCGTGAGCCCCCTGCTGCCGCTGCTGCTGTGGGTGGCCCAGGCCGGGGAGCCCACGGTGACAGTGCCCGCCGGGAGCTTCCTGCAAGGGGGCACCCGTGCGCCCGACGCACGCTGGCAGCGCCGCGTGGAGCTGTCGACCTACCGGATCGACCGCAGCGAGGTCAGCACAGGAGACTTCGAGCGCTTCGTGGCCCAGGGCTGGGCCGAGGACACCCACTGGAGCCCAAAGGGACTGGACTGGCGCGGCGCCAACCCTCGAGGAGCAGGCCCCGCCCAGCGCGGCAGCGACCGCGCCGACGATCACCCCGTGGTGGCCGTGACCTGGTACGAAGCCTCGGCCTACTGCGCATGGGCCGGGGGGAGGTTGCCCACCGAGGCCGAGTGGGAGCGAGCCGCCTGCGGCCCCGATGGCGCGCGCTTCCCCTGGGGGGACGACGAGCCCGAGGGACCCGCATGGTTCACCGGCGGCAAGCTCGCCGCGATCCAAGGCGTGGCCACCCAGCCCGTCCACCAGCAGGACCCCGCTCTCGCCTCACCAGCAGGCCTGCTGCACGCCGCTGGCAACGTCTGGGAAT
>CAZHIK010000532.1:0-6597 GCA_964532635.1 uncultured Enterobacterales bacterium | reverse complement strand
GGTGGCGGCTCCGCCGGCACCATGCTCATCCAGGCGGCGGAGATGCTCAGCCCCATGAAGAAGTTGATGCCCTGATCATCCAGCTCCACCCCGTGCTCGTTCTTGAGATGTAGCGAGGCGAATCCGAAGCCCACCACGAAGCTCTCGAAGCTGCCGCTGTAGCGCTCGAACAGGTCCTGGCCAGTGGTGTCCCCAGGGGGCAAGTCCAGCTGCACGGTGCGGCCGCTGCTCATGCAGATCTCGAAGCCGAAGCCCGCCAGCCCGCCGCGCAGGTTGACGTACTGCTCGTGCAGCCGGCCTTCGCTGTCCCGGGCGTAGAGCCAGGCGTGGCCAGTGATGCCGCCGCCGATCAGCCCCAGGGTGGTCCACTCGTACTCCTCGAGCCAGGCGCTCTCGATGTGGGCGCCTGCCAGACCCGGGGGCACTTCCACAGGCTTGCAGCCCATCGCCGCCAGGCCCAGCAGCAGCGCGGCGCGCCTCATTCCCACACCTCGAGCCCCGTGTCGGCCCAGCTGTCGTCCGAGTAGATCTGGCGGTCGGGATCCACCCGGACCTTCAGCCACTCGTAGGCGAACATGATGCCCAGCCCCCAGGCCAGGCAGGCCTGGTCGATGCCCACGCCGTGCTCGTTGTGCAGGTGGCGCACGTCCACCCCGGCGATGATGGTGATCTCCTCGCCGCTGCCCCGATAGCTGCCCAGCAACTGGTCGGCGGTGATGGGCTCGTCGGGCAGCTCGAGCTGCAGGTCGGGCTCCGAGCGGGTGAAGTCGAACACCGCGCCGACCGCCCCGCCCCGCAGGGTGACGGGAACGCTGAGCTGCTCCCCGGCCATGCCCTCGACCTCGAGGGTGCCCGTGCCCCAGGTGGCGCCACCCAGGATGACGACGTCGGACAGGTGGGTGCCCACGATGCTGGCGCGCTTCACCTCCACTTCCTCGAGGTGGCCGATGTCCGCGGCGCAGCCGACGAGCGCCAGCAGGAGCGGGGTGAGGGACAGGAGCTGGCGCATACTCCGAGGCTACACCACGAGGCACGGCTCCGCTGATGAGACGGCGACGAGGGCAGCGGCCAAGAGTGCCCATCCTGGGCCGAGCACCACGAGTTGTGGCCGCGAGACGGCCAAGAGTGCCCATCCTGGGCCGAGCACAGCTGGTGTTGGCCAACAGGGATCGGTGTCGAGGCCCCCGACAGGACACAGCTCCCCAGGATGGCGCATCCTCACCTGCGATGGCCCCTCCGGACGCTCGGGCCGGCTCCACAACGCCAGCCCCCTCGAATCGGAATATCCTGGGCCGTCCGATACCCCTCGAGATCCGCGAGGCACCATGCGACACGTGCAGCTACTCTTCCACGTTGGCCTGGTCGGTTGCTCCTGCAACGACCAAGGCATCCAGGCGGTCAACGCCACACCCGAGGCCGAGATCCTCTCCCACAGCGACGGCGTCGAGATCGTGGATGGCGAGACGATGAGCCTGCGGGGCGCCGTGAGCGATCCGGACCACGCCGACACCGCGCTCACCGTGAGCTGGTGGCTCGGAGACGAGGAGGTCTGCGGACCCGAGGCCCCGGCTGACGGCGGCGCCACCGCCTGCGAGATCACCCCCGCTCTGGGCGACGCCACCATCACCCTCGAGGTGCAGGACCCCAAGGGCGCCGGCGACAGCGCTGTGCTGGCCTTCGTGGTGCTGCCCGCCAACGAGCCGCCAACCTGCGGCATCACCGCTCCCCAGGCCGACACGGTCTTCCAGGTGGGCGACACGGTGGACCTGGAGGGTTGGGTGGAGGATCTCGAGGAGGCCCCCGCCGCCCTCAGCGTCTCCTGGGCCAGCGACGTGGACGGCGACCTGGGTAGCAGCGATCCCGACGACGAGGGGCTCGTGACCCTGAGCACCGCCGCCTTGTCCATGGCCAACCACACCGTCACCATGCTCGCCTCCGACAGCGAGGGCGACAGCTGCAGCGACACCGTGGCCTTCACCGTTGGCAACCCGCCCAGCGTCACCATCAGCGATCCCGTGGACGGCGCGGTGGTCAACGAGGGCGAGACCGTGACCTTCGCCGCCACCGTCGGAGACGCCGAGGACAGCGCCGACAGCCTCGAGCTGCTGTGGAGCTCCGACCTCGACGGCACCCTCTCCACCGACCCCGCCGACGCCCACGGCGCGGTGGGCCTGGAGCTCGCCGAACTCTCCCTGGGCACCCACGCCATCTCGCTGCGGGCCATCGACAGCGACGGCCTGATGGGCGATGCCACTGTCAGCGTCACCATCAACGCCCTGCCCACGGCCCCCACCGTGAGCATCGCCCCCAGCCCGGCGTACACCGACGACGACCTGGTGGCCACGGCCTCGGGCAGCACCGATCCCGACGGCAGCGGCACCATCACCTACGCCTACGCCTGGTACGAGGACGGCACCCTCAGCGCAGCCTCGAGCAGCGAGACCTTCCCCGCCAGCTCCACCACCAAGGGCAGCGAGTACACCGTCCAGGTCACCCCCAGCGACGGCACCGGCGACGGCCCCATGGCCGAGGCCTCCATCACCGTAGACAACACCACCCCGAGCATCTCCTCGGCCAGCATCACCCCCTCGAGTGGTATCACCACCAGCAGTGCCTTGACCTGCGCGGCCACCGCCACCGACACCGACGGCGACACGCCGGCGATCACCTACGCCTGGAGCGGCGCCAGCGGTAGCCTGGGCACCGGCGCTGGGCTCACCCTCACCCCCGCCACCGCCAGCCCGGGCGACAGCATCACCTGCACCGCCACGGCCAGCGACGACGAGGGCGACACCGCCACCAGCAGCGCGGTGGTCACGGTGGACAACACCGTTCCCGTGCTGGGCACGGTGAGCATCAGCCCCTCTACCGGCGTCACCACCTCCACCGACCTGACCTGCAGTGCCTCGGCCACCGACGCCGACGGCGGCACACCATCCATTGCCTACGCCTGGACCAACGGCTCCACCACCATGGGCTCCGGGGCCAGCCTCACCCTGGATCCCAGCACCTGCTCGCCGGGCGACACCGTCACCTGCACCGCCACCGCCAGCGACAGCCACGGCGGCAGCGACAGCGGTACCGCCACGGTGCTGGTGCAGAACAGCGCCCCCAGCATCGCCACGGTCACCATCACCCCCTCCGCCCCCTACGCCGACGACACCCTGAGCTGCAGCTACACCGGCTACAGCGATCCCGACGGCGACGCCGACGCCAGTACCAATGCCTGGACCGTCGGCAGCGTCGCCGCCGGCACCGGCCCCACCCTGTCCGGGGCCTTCGGCCGAGGCGACATGGTCACCTGCACCGTCACCCCCTACGACGGCTCCAGCAGCGGCACCCCGGTGAGCGACACGGTCACCATCGACAACACCGCCCCCGAGATCACCGCGGTGAGCCTGAGCCACAGCACCGTCTACACCGACGACACCATCAGCGTCTCCGTCAGCTCCACCGATCTCGACGGCGACAGCGTGTCCTACGGCTACGCCTGGACCGTGGACGGCACCGCCATCGCCGCTACCTCGAGCAGCCTCAGCGGGGTGAGCTGGTTCGACAAGCACGACAGCGTGCAGGTCACCGTCACCCCCACCGACGGCAGCGACAGCGGCACCTCGGTGACATCCAGTGCGGTCGCGGTGCTCAACACCCCTCCCGAGGCCCCCACCCTGAGCATCGATCCCGTCGCCCCCCGTGAGGGCTTCGACGACCTGCTCTGCGAGGTGGTCACCGCCAGCACCGACGCGGACGGTGACAGCGTCACCTACACCATGAGCTGGGATGTGGACGGCCTGGGCTACAGCGCCGGCGGCGGCGATACCGCCGACACCGCCGCCCCCTGGGTGGGGCCCTTCACCACCACCTGGCCCGCCGACAGCGTACCCGGCGAAGACAGCTACGAGGGCGAAGTCTGGACCTGCACCGCCACCCCCGACGACGGCGACGACACGGGCACCACCGCCAGCGCGTCGGTCACCATCGATCCCTGGGTGGTGGAGATCTGCACCCTCGAGGTCACCGACCCGGCCTCGAGCGCCTCCACCAACTGCAGCTTCGAGCCCACCGAGGCCGGCGTGCTGCGGGCCACCATGAGCAACCCCGACGCCAGCCTGGACGGCATCTTCTCCGTGGGCTCGGCTACCACCGGCTACCTCTTCCTGTCCACCGGGGCCCGGGAGTGGATGTACCGCGGCCCCCAGACCCTGGGCTGGACCGAGTACGACGCCGAGTTCAACGTGGACAGCTCCATGGGCAGCTTGACCCTGGACGTGGACTACACCACCGAGGGCGGCTCCGACTACACCGGCACCGACACCCTGCTGGTGGAGTTCGTGCCCGGCATCACCCTGACCACCACCGGCGCCACCTTCATCGCCTCCAGCTCCGTGGGGGCCACCGACACCACGGCCACCACCGCCACGGACACCATCCCCGTGGGCGGTCGCCTGCTGATCAACGCCACCAGCTGCGGCTCGGGCGGCGGCGCCCAGGCGGTCTACGCCGACAACGACAGCGACGACACCAACGACGGCTTCGTCAAGGTCTACACCGGCAACAGCTACGTCTGCGCCAACCCCCTGCAGAGCCACAGCATCGACGCCGGCAGCTGGGACTTCAGCGTGGTGAACGAGGACGACTACTTCGGCGACAACAGCGGCACGCGGGGCCTCGAGCTGTACTACCACACGAGGTAGCGGCCTCGGCGGGAGCCTCTCCGGCCGCGACCATCACTCCCGCGGGGAGTTGGTCGGGAGCAGGTCCTCCGCTTCCAGCGTCTCCAGGAAGCCCTGCGCCAACACGCCGTAGCCACGCTCGCTGCAGTGGTCGTTGTTCACGAGCGGGTTGTTGCCGTCGTGGGCATAGAGTTCGTCGAGCTGGACCCCCTGCTCCTGGAGAACGAGGAAGCGTTGCTCGTTGTCCACCAATGGAATGTCCTCGGCCTCGGCGGCCCGTCGCAGCGCCTGGTTGACCCAGAGGGGGTTGGGGTAGGTCGCCATCACCAGCGGTAGGTCGTGGCTCCGCACCGTCCGAGCGATCGCTGCGATCTCACCCTCCAGCCAAGGTTCGACCAGAGCCTGGATGTCCTGGCCGCGCCGGAGTTCTCGGATCACCTCCTCCAGTACGGCCACGTCAGGGGCGGACGCTCGCAGCGCTTGCTCGACACGTGGCAGGTCCTCTTCCGTGAGACAGGGCTGGATCAATCGCAGCAGGCCGTACCACTCGCCAGGGTTTGTCGTCAGAGCTTGGAAGAACCGCTCACGCGCCTGCTGGGTGAGGCCCATCGAGCACTGCACGCCCACCAAGCCCACCATGTCACGGGGTCCGCAAGACTCGCGAGAGGTCCGATCGAGGATGGCGAGCTGCGCTCGCGCCGCCTCCTGGTCGCCCGCGCGCAGCGCCACCCGCGCGCGGGCCCAGGTGCACGAACATGCGCTCACGGGTCGCTGCTGACAGCGCTCGAAGGTCTGGTCGGCCCGCTCGAGATCGCCCACGGCTTCATAGGCGGCCCCCAACAGCTCGAGCTCCGACGGGCCAACCTCGGGCAGCGAGGACAGCTCCCGCTCCATCCAATCCACCACATGCCGTGCGTGCCCATACAAGATGAAGGTGCGCAGAGCCTCCAGCGGCAGCTCTCCACCACGCCCCCCCCCATCCAGGAGCGTGCTCGCCAGCTCGAAACGGTCTGTGGTCAGAGCGATGCCGACCGCCATGCTGCGGGCCATGTCACAGCCGGGATCCTGCTCCAGGGTCCGCTGCAAGGGATCGAGGGCCTCGGCCTGGGGCCCGGCCTGGTAGATCCTCAGCGCCTCCGCCAGCGGCACCTGCGCCCCGGGACAGTGTGTCCTGGCCTCGATCTCCTCGTGGGTGTGATGGTGAGGGGCTCCCGCCTCCGGCGGGGGTGGCGGCCCGCCTGGAGCGTGGCCCACCTGCGGTGGTGGCTGCAGTTCGTGTTCGACCATGCCCTCGAGGCGATGCCGGCGCATGTCTCGAGTCAGGAAACCGATGAGGCGAACGACGCGAACCTCCCAGATGGCCTGGTACACGCGAGCCAGAGCACTTCGCTCGGCCTGCCAGGCGAAGTAGCCGCGGTAGTCGGATGGATTCGAAGACCCCACCAGCATCAGCACGAGGTCGGGTCTGCTCTGGCTGATGTCGTCTTCGATGCTCTCGAAGACGTCGTGGCTCGTTCCGGACAGCACACCCCGGTTCACCGCACGCGTGGGAAGGCCCCTGGCCTCCAGCAACTCCTCGAGCTGCCCCGGCCAGCCGCGACCACTGGGGGCGCCAAGGCCGTAGGTGTAGGAGTCCCCCACACAGAGGATGGTGAACTCCCCGCTGGTCTCCGGCCCCACACCGCGCTGAAAGACGGCACCTGTGACCCGCAACCCGAGCTCGAGCAACACCAGCATCGCCAGCATGCCCAAAGAGAAGGCGAGCCACGCCTCACGCCACCTACGAGGACGACCAGGGACCGAGGTCGGTGCGACCATGGGAACCTCGTTCGGGGTGAAGGACGAACAACATACCAGAACCGGATCACCCCCTCATCCTGGAGTCGCCGCACAGATTCCCTCGCCCGGGCCGAAGACCGTGCAC
>CAZHIK010000531.1:0-6641 GCA_964532635.1 uncultured Enterobacterales bacterium | reverse complement strand
CGCAGCTGATGCTCAGACACAGGCAGGACAGGGCGAGGAACGATGGGAAGCGCATGGAACCCTCCGCCGACAGCATAGATCGAGCGCGGCCCAGGTGCTTCGTCGGGGTGGAACGGGACCTATGTCGGTGTCAGCTGATCGCCTTGGAACCTATGTCGCCAGGATCTGATCGGATCCCCCCTGTTTCAGCCTCGGGGGACTCGTTGGGCGCGGCCTGTGTCGCGAAAACCGGCGTTCGTTGGTGGGGGCTGTGATGGGAAACCGCCAGGCGATCAGATCCAAGGGACATAGGTCGCCCAGCGATCAGGTTCGAGGGACATAGCTCCCCGGATCACACCCCCGGCTCCAGGATGGTGATCCCGTGGCGCTTCTTGAGCTCCTCGAAGCCGTACAGGGGCGTGCGGGCGAAGCTCATGGTCACGGCGTTGGCCGGGCAGCTGTTCAGGCAGCCCAGGCAGGCCAGGCAGTCGGAGCTGCTCACCCCGCCCGACTCTGGATCGATGGCATCGACGGGGCAGACCCTCACGCAGGTGCCACAGCCGATGCAGGCCTCGGTGTCCACGCCGTGGTTGGAGATCATCAGCTTCGAGGCGGTGGCCGGGAACAGCCGCATGATCGAGTCGCGGCCGAACTTGCGCTTGACCACGATGCCCTCGCCTGTGGCGACCTGGTCGATCAACCCTCGAGCGAAGGCCCGGGCGCGCTCGTAGGTCTCGGCGTCGGGCAGGTGCCGGTAGGCCAGGGTGCGCTTCTCGTTGCCCATGGACCAGGTGGGGGCGAAGACCGACATGCAGCCGAACATGTCCCAGCCCACGGGCACACCGCCGCGGTCGGCGGCCAGCCGCAGCAGGTGGGTGGCGGTGTGCTCCTGGCCGTCGCCCGGGCCGCCAAAGGTGCAGAACCCACCCACGCCCGCGCCACCGAGGTCGGGCAGATCCCGAAGCCAGTCCCGCCAGTTCACGGGCACGTCGGCGTTGAACACCGGTGAGCCCAGCACGATGAGATCGAAGCCGGGCAGGGAGGCGGGGTCGACCTCCCGATAGTCCGAGGCCTGGACCTCCAGCCCCGCCGCCTCGAGCCCCTGGGCCACCGCTCGGCCCACACGGCGTGTGTTGCCGGTGGAGCTGTACCACAGCACCCGGGCACGCTTCGCTTCGGTAGTCTTCATGGGGACGCTCCCTTCGATGGTGCTCTCGCAGCCAGAGGAGACGGGCACCGCGGCCACGATGCAGGTAGCGGCGGCGGCTTCGAGGAAGGATCGACGGGTGGGCATGGGTTCCTCTATCCATTCCCGGGCCCGCTCTGCTTTCCTCGCGCCGTGGAGTGCATAGATTGCTCGGTCCCACAGTGAACGGAGGCGGACCATGGCCTACGCCAGCTCTCATCCCAGCAGTCTCGCCAACGCGATGCCCGAGCAGCGCGTGGACTACCTCAAGAAGGTCCTGATCCTCACGGTCTTCGGCTTGGGGGTCTCGGCCGTGGTCAGCCTGATCTCGGCGCTGGTGGTCGGCTTCGTACCCCTGCTCCAGGGCCGCCTTGCCAGCTTGGTGATCATCATGGGCGCCTTCTTTGCCGCCCAGTCAGGCTGCTCGCGCCTGGTCTTCGGCGGCCAGCGCCTGCTGGGCTTCGTGCTGGCCACGGTCTTCCAGGGCATCGCCATGGGCTACCTGCTGCTCATGGCTGTCACCATCGGCATCGGCCTGGGCAGCCCGTTCGTGCTGGTGTTCGAGGCCATGGCGCTGGTGGGCTTGGCCGCCGCTGGCATGACCGCCTACCTGTGGACCACCCCGCGGGAGTTCTCCATGTTGCGGGCGGGCCTTGCGGCCCTGTCGCTGCCCATGCTGGTGCTGATGGTGGTCTCGTTTGTCTTCCCAATCGGCGGCGTGATGGGCATCGCGCTGACCGGGCTGTTCGTGGTGGTCTCCGCCGGTGGGTTGCTCTACCAGATCAACACCGTGCTGCACCGCCTGCGCTCGAGCCAGACCGTCGAGGGTGCCTACCTGATCACCATGGGTGTGCTCGTGCTGTACTGGAACGTGCTCACCCTGCTGATGCGACTGCGGCGCTGAAGGCGCAGTTCCTCTCCCGCGCTGCTACCATGGCGGCAGGAGAGGACCCATGAGACCTACGCTTTCCTACGCTGTCCTGCTCGCGCTGGGGCTCGCGCCGCTGCGCGACTGTGTCCCGGGCCCCTGCCTGAAGGTGGACGACACCGGCTACGACCCGGAACCCGAAGACAGCGACCCTCCCGACAGCGATCCCCCCGACACCGACCCGCCCGACACCGAGCCCCCCGACGCGGACGGCGACGGGTGGACCGCGGACCAAGACTGTGACGACAGCGACCCGGAGATCCACCCCGACGCCGAGGAGGTCTGCGACGGCGTGGACAACGACTGCGACGGCGACATCGACGAGGGCCTGGGCACCACCTGGTACGAGGACTTAGACGGCGACGGCTACGGCTCCCCCGGCACAGGCATCGTGGTCTGCGACGCCTGCTTGACCGGCTACGTCAGGGACTCGAGCGACTGCGACGACGGCGATCCCAACACCAACCCTGGCGCCGACGAGATCTGCGACGGGGTAGACAACGACTGCGACGGGGACGTGGACGAGGGCTGCGTGGCCAGCAAGCGGGCGGCCACGCGGCGGGTGCTGGCTGCCCTCGGCGTGCTTCCTGGAGACGTAGTGGAGCGGCTGGGGTCGGTCGAGTCCTGAGGCCGCTGTCAGGGAACCGCGATCCTCGGCGCCTCGAGACGTTGCCCCCCCTGCTCGAGGACCAGGCCCTCCGCGGTGCCGTCTTCGCCAACGATGAACTCGATGGTGGCCTCGACGGCTCGGTAGCGGAACGTGCGCTCATCGGCTGGGTAGATCCGCAGGGCCTGCTGGCCGTCCACGCGGGCGAAGAGGCGGTGGTCCTCGAGGGTGATCTCGATGCCAAGCTCCGGGGTCAGCTGGTAGAGCCCCGTCATGGCGACGAGAGTCTGTGCGTCCACCTCTGCCAGGGGGGTGAGCTGGAAGTCGTACGGCTCCTCGCGGAGCATCAGAAGCAGAGCTCGTCCCAGGGCATCG
The DNA here is from genome assembly GCA_964532635.1 of uncultured Enterobacterales bacterium. GTDB lineage: Bacteria > Myxococcota_A > UBA796 > UBA796 > JAFGLY01 > CALDOK01. Next base: position 3,566 of record CAZHIK010000531.1, on the reverse strand, counting down.
GGCACCATGCCCGACTGGTTGCAGAGGACCACCACGCCACGCCCGTCGCTCTCCTGCGCGCCGGGCTCGAAGCCGGCCCAGGTGTGGAAGCCGGCGGTCTGTCCGTTGTGCCATGCCAGGTCACCCTCGGGTTCCCAGGGCAGGCCCAGGTGCCACCCCCAGCCCATGCGATCCTCCCCATCATCGGCCTTGGGCTGTGCTGCGGTGCGCAGCGAAGCCTGGAGCTCGCCATCGCGGTCGGGCGCGGGAAGGTGGGCGTCGAGAAAGGCCAGCATGTCGTCGGCGGTGGAGCGCAGAGCTCCGGCGGGCGCGAAGGCGTCGAAGGTCCAGGGTGGCACGGGCCGCCCGGCCTCGTCATGGCCGGGGACGCGGTGCGCGGCGTGCTCGGACGCCAGCTCGAAGCTGGTGTTGTCCATGCCGAGCGGATCGAGGATGCGGTGCCTCACCAGGTCTTCGTAGGGGAGCCCGGCGGCCTTGGCCAGAGCCTGTCCAAGCACGGCCATGCCCAGGTTGCTGTAGGTGTAGGCCGGTGGCTCGGCTTCGGAGACCTCCTCTGCGGGCAGCTGGGCCAGCAGTCGAGGCAGAGCGTAGTCGGCGTAGGGGTCGGTCGGATCGTCAGGCCCCCAGTCCGCGGGCATGCGCGCCAGGCCCGAGCGGTGGGTGGCCAGAGCCGCGAGCGAGATCGGCACCAGCTGATCGGCCGCGCCCAGCTCCGGGAAGATCTCCGTGATGGACTGCTCGGCGCTCACCTCTCCCCTTCGGATGGCGTCCTCGAACAGCGCGCCAGTGAAGGCCTTGGTGACCGAGCCGATCTCGAAGACGGTGCTGCCGTCCACCGCCTGTCCATCCACGCCAGCGCCGAACCCGTGCACCTCCCGGTGGTCCCCATCGAGCAGGCCTACGGCCAGCGCGGGACAGTACTCGCTCCGAACCACCGGCATTGCCAGCAGGGCGACCTTGTCGCCGTAGCGTGGGATCGGCTCGGTGGGCACCGATGCCAGAGGAGGAGGCTTGGGATGGCAGGCCGCGAGGCCAACGAGGGAGAGGAGCGCGGCGGGCGGAAGGCGCGGGACCATGGTGCGACCTCGATGGGAGCTGCACGGGAGGGTTGTGTGGAGAGTGTGGTGGTGAGTGACCGCCAGCCTACTCGATGCGGTACAGGAGCATAGGCGAGCGGTACATGTCGTCCACCGCCCGCTGGGCCACCGGCTGATGGCCGGGCAGGGCGAAGGTGTGGGTGATCAGCCAGCAGCCCCGCAGGCCCGGGTGTTTCGCCAGCTCGTTCATCACCCCGGGGGCGAGATAGCAGACCAGCAGTGAGCCTTGGGGGATCGAGACTCGGTGGAAGTCCTCGAAGTGGAACGAGAGGTTGGCCCTACTCCCCAGGAGCTTCGAGCACAGCAACGGGAGCAGGGAGCGCTCGTAGCCGCGGACCTGGGAGTCCGGATGCCGCTCGGCCAGCCGGAGAGCGAGCCCGCCCCAGCCCGAGCCCAGCTCCAGGATGACCGGTGGAGCTGGGTCGGGCACCAGCTCCAGCATGGCTGTCCTGGCGGCCGGGCTGCTGGGCATGGGGCCGATGCCGTAGCGGATCGTCGACCACAGGATCGAGACCAGGCAGGCCAAGGCCAGGAGCAGCAGCAGGGCGTAGAGGAGAGACATCGAGAGCTGTCGTATTCCGTGATGGGCCTGACGGCGCTGGCGAGTGTTGGCTCGACGGTGGAGCGCTGGGCTCGTAAGTGGCACTTGGAGGCCGACCATGACAGGAACCACCCGGCGTGCTGCGCTCGCCATCACGCTCCTCTCGATCACCGGAGCCACCGCCTGGACAGCGCTCGCAGACAGCGAGACGGCCCCGGTCGCCCCCGAGGCTCCAGACGAAGCTGTCGAGGATGCCCCAGAGGACATCGTCGAAGCTCCTCCCGAGCCAGAGAAGCCCCCAGAGCCTGTGGCCGTCGAGGACGACGTCCTGCCGGTGGTCTACTTCACGCCCCACATCACTCCCGAGAGCCTGGTGGCCATCTACGAAGCCGTGGGCGTGGATCTCGAGGGCAAGGTCGCGGTCAAGCTCCACTCGGGCGAGCCGGGCGGCAAGCGGGACCACTTCCTCTCCTCGGTGCTCATCGAGAACCTCGTCCAGCTCGTGGACGGCACCATCGTCGAGACCAACACCGCCTTCGGTGGCCGCTCGGGCACGGACAAGCACGATCGGGTGATGCACGACCACGGCTTCGCCGGGATCGCGACATACGAGATCCTCGACGACAAGGGGACCCTCGAGCTCCCGGTGCAGCGCGGCGAGAACATCGACGTGAACTACGTGGGGGCGGGCTTCGCCGACTACGACTCGTTCATGATCCTGTCCCACTTCAAGGGCCACGCCATGGCCGGCTACGGCGGCGCGCTCAAGAACGTGGCCATCGGGTTTGCGAGCCCCGAGGGGAAGTACTGGATCCACTCGGGAGGCAAGGCCCGGCGACAAGGGATCATCCCCGCGATGCGCGCCTTCGTCTCGGCGGATCGGGATCGTTTCCTCGAGTCCATCGCCGAAGCGGCCGGATCCATCGCCGACCACGTCGACAGCACCGGCGGACAGATCGTCTACATCAACGTGATGAACAACCTCTCCGTCGACTGCGACTGCGTCCCCAACCCCGCGGCCCCCGAGCTGCACGACATGGGGGTGCTCGCATCCCTGGATCCGGTCGCCCTGGACCGGGCCTGCCTCGACAAGGTCTACGAGGTGCAAGACGAGACCGCCGATGCTCTGAAGGAGCGCATCGAGTCCCGCAACGGCTTCCACACCCTCGAGCATGCCGAGTCCATCGGGCTGGGCAGCCAGACCTACGAGCTGGTCGAGCTGCACTGACATGGAAGGTGAGCATCCCCACACCCACGGTCACCTGATCCGCTGGGCGGGTCTGTATGACTGGATGCTCCGTGTGGTCTCCCTGGGCCGTGAGCAGCGGCTGCGCGACCGCACGGTGCAGCTGGCCCGCATCGGGCCGGATCAGCGCGTGCTCGACATCGGCTGCGGCACCGGCACCCTGCTCATCGCCGCCGCTCGGGCCGAGCCTGGCGGCTGCTACGAGGGCCTGGATCCCGCCATCGAGATGGTGGAGCTCGCCCGCTCGAAGGCCGCCAAGGCCCGCGTGGAGATCGAGTTCGGCCTTGGCGCGGCCGAAGCCCTCGAGCACCCCGACGCGTCCCTCGACGTGGTCCTGTCCAGCCTGATGCTCCACCACCTCCCCCCGCAGACCCTGGACAAGGCCCTGCAAGAGATCGACCGTGTGCTCGTCCCCGGTGGTCGGGTGGTGATCATCGACTTCCCGGGCAAGGGCCCCTGGTTTCATCGCATGGGCTCGTTGCTGGGGCGCAACGAGGAGCAGCCCAAGGGACATCTCGAGCGGGTGCGCGAACGCCTCGAGGAGCTGGGGCTCGAGATCCTCGAGCAGGGTCCGGTCACACCCAGCTACCTGCACGCGCTGGTGGCCGCCAAGGTGGGCTGAGCCGTCGCTGATCCGTTCGGGATAGTGGAGGTCCTCCCTCCCTCCCCGGACGACCATGCC
>CAZHIK010000530.1:0-6641 GCA_964532635.1 uncultured Enterobacterales bacterium | reverse complement strand
CCCGGGGTCGCACCATCGGCGAGGTGCAGCACGAGGTCACCTTGACCCGGCCCTTCCTGTTGGCCACCACCGAGATCAGCCAGGGTCTGTACCGGTCGGTCACCGGCCGCAACCCCAGCTTGAGCGTCGGCTACGACAAGAAACGCATGATCAGCGAGAAGCTGCCGGTCCAGGGGGTGAGCTTCCTGGACGCTGTGCGCTTCTGCAACGCCCTGAGCGAGGTCGACGGCCTCGAGCCCGCCTACGCCATCGACGGCATCACGGTCAGCTGGAACGCCGATGCCCCAGGCTATCGCCTGCCCACCGAAGCTGAGTGGGAGTACGCCGCCGCCGCCGGCCAGGCGGTTCGCTGGACAGGGGCCGCCGAGCCCGCCGATGCCTGCAGCTTCGCCAACGTGGCCGACCAGGCCCTTGGGGGCAGCGGCGCCTTCCCCTGCAGCGACGGTGCGGCCGGCAAGGCCACCGTGGGTAGCCTGCAGCCCAACGCCTGGGGTCTGTACGACTCGACCGGCAACGTCTGGGAGTGGGTCTTCGACCTCCACGGCCAACACCCTGACGCCCCGGCCACCGATCCGGTCGGCCCCACCGAGGGCAGCGACCGGGTCTACAAGGGCGGCAGCTGGCTGGACGGCCCCGACGCCTCCCGCGTCGCCGCCCGCCGCCACGGCGACCCCAGCGAGCTGTCCATCCAGCTGGGCTTCCGCGTGGCACGCAATACGACTGAGTAGGCGCGTCCGGGCTGTCGCAGGATAGGCTATCCCCGCGAGCAGGAGGCACCATGAGCGGTAAGGACAAGGACACCCTGGTGGAGGGTCTGCCTTTCGGTGACGACGATCTGCCCTTCGACATGGACCGCGGGGCCAAGGCGAGCCAGGACGACGACTGGTCTTCGGAGTGGGACGAGGAAGACATCACCAACGTGGGGCTCATCGGCCCGGCCACCCCTGTGTCCACCTCCCTCGACGCGGCCACCATCGACCCCACACCGGGCACGCTCAACGCCTACCTCATGCACCAGATGCAAGAGGGTGACGAAGTCGCCCACATCATCGCCCCGGACATGGTGCTCATTCGCATCGGGCGCGGCCGCAGCAACGAGATCCAGGTGGCCTCCGACGGTGAGATCTCCCGGCGGCATTGCCTGATCATGCGCCAGCGCGACACCTTCTACATCGAGGATCTGGGCTCCACCAACGGCACCGTGGTCAACGGGGAGCACGTCTCCCTGGCCATGCTCGAGGCCGACGCCCAGATCAAGCTGGGTGAGTCCACCTTCCGCTTCGTGTTCATGCAGCAGTCCTCCGTGGCCACCGCGCGCACCATCCACGCCCGCTGAACCCATGCCAGCCCGCGCCCCCGATGTGGTGATCATCGGTGCGGGTGCCGTGGGGGCCCTGTGCGCCCTCGAGGCCGCCGAGAGGGGGCTGCGGGTGCTGGTGCTCGAGGCGGGTGATCCCGCCCGCGGCACCTCCGGGGCCACCTTCTCCTGGGCAGCGGCCCACTCCAAGGAGCCGCTGGCCTACCACCGCTTCAGCCATGCCGCGATCCAGCGCCACCCCATCCTGTCGGAGCGCGTCGGTGTGGATCTCGAGTGGCGGCCGTGCTTTTCCCTGTACGCTGAGATCGAACCCGGAGCCTGCGAACAGCGGCGCGCTGCCACCCTGCGCAAACAGGCCGAAGGCTACGGGCTGCAGTGGCTCGACGGGAGGCAGGCCCGGGAGCTGGCACCGCAGCTGAGCCCCGATGTGCTGGGGGCCTCGCTCTGCGAAGGGGAGGGGACCCTCAACGCCTTCCTGCTGGTGCTCGGTGCGCTACAGGCGGTGGGGCGAGCGGGGGCCGAGATCCGCACCCGGGAGCCAGTGCTGGCCATCGAGCGCGACGCCGAGGGGGTGTGCGGCGTCCGCACCGAGCGTGGCCGGGTGTCCTGCCGTCGTGTCGTGCTCGCGGCAGGTGAGCGCAGCGGCACCCTGCTCGAGGGACTGGGCTTGAGCCTCCCGCTCATGCGCGTCAAGGGCGAGCTGCTGGTCACAGAGCCCTGGCCCGAGCGGCTGCCCGGGGTTGTGGCCGACGTGCAGCAGACGCCCAGCGGCAACCTGCTGCTGGGCGTCACCTGGGAGCCCGAGCACCACGACCTGACGGCCACGGCCCCCAACCTGCAGGCCACCGCCCAGCGGGCCTGCCGCCTGCTGCCCTTCCTGGCCGATGTGCGGGTGATCCGTGCCTTCGCCGGGGTGCGCCCGGTGCCCCACGACATGGTCTCCTACCTGGGGCCCACCCGGCACTGTCCGGGCCTGGTGTTGGCCCTGACCCACAGCGGCATCACCCTCGCGCCCCTGCTGGGTGAGGTGGTAGCGGAAGCACTGGAGGACCGGGAGCACCCCGAGTGGCAGCGGAGCTTCTCACCTGACCGGGCCCTGGAGGTGCTGTGAGCGGGCGCGTCGCCATCACCATCGACGGTGTCGAGCTCACCGTGCGCGAAGGCCAGAGCCTGCTGGCGGTGCTCTTGGCCGAAGGGCGCCTGGCCCTGCGCCGCTCCGAGCGCAGCGGTGAGCCCCGCGGGCCCCTGTGCGGGATGGGCCTGTGCATGGACTGCCTGGTGATGGTGGACGGCCGGGGCCTGGTTCGGGCCTGCATGGAGCGGGTGGCGCCCGGAATGCGGGTGCGGACCCTCGGCGGGGAGCCGCTGTGAGCGTTCCCTGCGCGGTGGTGGGCACAGGTCCAGCCGGGCTGGGTGCGGTGGAGATCCTCTGCGAACGCGGGGTGCGGGTCACGCTCCTGGACGAGGGCCACGACCTCGGTGGCCAGGGTTGGCACCCCCAGCGCTCGGTCCCCGAGTTCGAGCCCCGCCGTTCCGCCTCGCGGGAGCAAGGCGCGCGGGTCATCGGGCGCGTCACGAGCCTGGGGGATCGGCTCGAGCTGCGACCCGGCTGCGCCGCTGTGGCGTTGTACCCCGGGCCCGAGCTGGTGGTGCACGGTGCAGAGGGAGTCCAGAGCCTTCGGCCCCGGGCCCTGCTGCTGGCCACCGGGGCCTACGATCGAGTGCTCCCCTTCCCTGGCTGGACGCTGCCCGGCGTGTTGGGGTTGGGGGGGCTGCTGAACCTGCTCGAGCGCCATGGGCTCCAACCCTCGGGGCCCGTGGTCCTGGCGGGCGCTGGCCCGCTGCTGCTGCTGGCCGCCGTGCGCTTGGTGGAGCTGGGCCACCCACCTGCCGAGGTCTACGACTGCGCGGGCCTGGCCTCCATGCTGCCGGCGCTGCCGGGACTGCTGGGGGCCCGTGGGCTGCTGTCCGAGGGACGCGAGCTGCTCGCGCGGCTCAGCAGTGCCGGGGTGGGTGTGCGCCGTCGCTGGGCGGCCGTGGAGGCGCGGGGTGAAGGCCGGATCGAGGCGGTGCGGGTGGCGCCGGTGGACAGCGCTTGGCGGCCCGACCCGTCCAGGGCACGCTGGATCGAGGCCTCTCTGCTGGCCGTGGGTCACGGGCTGGTGCCGGAGCTGGCCCTGGCTGCAGGTGCCGGCGTGGCCCTGGGCTGGGACAACCCCGCGGGCGGCTGGGTGCCGCGCGTCCACGCCGACATGAGCACCGGGATCGAGGGGCTCTGGCTTGCCGGTGACGGCTGCGGCGTGCACGGGGCCGAGGTGGCCTGGCTCCAGGGTCGACGCGCTGGCCTGGCCATGGCGGTCGCCCTGGGCGCCGAGCGTGATGACGATCCGGCCCTGGCCCAGAGGATCGAGGCCGACATCGCGGCGCAGCTTCGGGCTCGGCGTGGGCTGGAACGGGCACTGCAGCCCCGTGCCGGCCTGCTCGAGGCCCTGCCCGATGCCACCCTCGTCTGCCGCTGCGAAGAGGTTCCTCTGGGGGAGCTCCGCGCCTGGATGGGCCGCGGGGCGGCCGACGCCGCCACCCTCAAGATGGCCACCCGGGCGGGCATGGGCCGCTGCCAGGGTCGCTTCTGCGCGGGCTCGCTGCGGATGCTGCTGGCGGGGGTCTCGGGCGCCCGTCTCGACGAGCCGCTGGCACCGCGCCCCCCTGCGCGCCCGGTCCTCCTGGGTGACATCGCATCCTGGGTACGCTGATCCGGATCGCCTTCTGCCCGACCGGCGGGAGCCTACCCCGGGTTCTGCACCCTGCTCGGTATCTCTTGGATTACGCTTGCCCGTTCAGGGAGGTGCACAGCATGGATCCCAGCGCTCTGGTCCCCGCACCCGACACCATCCCAGCTCCGGCCTTCATCTTCGAGATCCTGGGTGGGGTGACCCTCTTCCTGCATCTCATCGCCGTCAACATCGTGCTCGGCACCCTGCTGGTCCGGGGGGTGAAGCTCTACCAGGCCCGCACCTCGACCAAGTCACCGTTTTGGAAGGGCTTGCCTCACACCCTGGCCCTGGCCATCAACCTGGGCGTGGCGCCGCTGCTGTTCATGCAGGTCAACTGGGGCACCCATTTCTACTCCAGTTCGGTGATCATGGCGGTGCCCTGGCTACTGGCCATAATCGTCGGCCCGGATCTGGCACGGCGCTTGCTGACGGCATCGTAGGGGGTCTCGGGCCCACGTGAGGCCTGGTCGAGGCGCGGCGCGAGTGGCGCGCGGGGCGGATCCGGCTCTCGATGCGGCCAGGAGCTGCCCCGAAGCGGCCTGCCAGGCCAGCGCGGGCGCACTTCTCCCTTGGCGGGCGCGGCGACAGCGATGATCAGGGGGTTTCTACGGTCAGCCAGGTGCCGCGGCTGGCCGGCGTGGCCACAGCAACTCCGCCAGCTCCACGATGGCCCGGCGGATGGCGACCAGGACGTGGGCCTGGGGCAGATCCTCCCACAGCCGCACGGTCCAGGTCCGGGCGTGGTGAGTGAGGCGGGCTCCGAGGGTGAACAGGGCGAAGCGCAGCTTCTTGGGCCTGGCGTTGGCGAGGCCGTCGTCGTCTGCCAGCAGCTTCACCAGCTCCAGCAGGTTGTGGGCCAGGGCGTTGATGCGCCACCAGGCGGCGTTGGCGCCGAACTTGCCGGTGGGCACGACCCCTGCGCCCAGGTCGTTCTTCATCACGCCGTGGCCGAACTCCACGGTGCCCTGCTTCTCGCGGTGCCAGCGCAGCAGGCGACCACCCTGCCAGTCCATGTTGGTGACCACGCAGTAGTGCCTCCACTGGCGGTCAGCCTCGTCGAACAGGTCGCGCTGGCGGGGGCGGATCCTGATGGCGATGTAGCGGAAGGGCACAGCGCCCGGGCGGTTGTTCCGCTTCCAGTCGGGCACGTAGTCCACGACCTCGGCCCACTCGCGCTCCTCGGTGACCTGCTCGGGGTCCTTCAGGCCCTTGTAGGTCTGCCAGCAGCCCTCGTGCATGCCCTCGATGACCTTGGCCAGCGCCGGCACCATCTTCGCCGTGACCGCGAAGCCGATGCCCTGCTCGTCCATCCAGGTCAACGCCTCCTCGTCGTACAGGGCCGAGTCGCCGCGCATCCGCAGCTCGTCGATGCCCTCGGGCAGGTTGGCGAAGGTCTGCACCAGGAACTCCTTGGCGTCGAACGCGGCGGGGACGTTGCCGTCGCGGAACTGGTCACGGATCCAGACTCGCTGTTCAGCCCACCAGGCCATCTGCGGCTGGTAGCCGACGGTGCCCTCGTAGGCCTTCAGCGCCTGCTTCTTGTTGGCCGCGACGATGCAGGCGTCCACGTCCACGGTCGCTCTCCGTTTGGGAGCCTTCGCCTGGATGGCCTCGACCACGCGCCGCAGCAGCAGCTCCAGGAGCTGCAGCCCGGGGCCCTCGGGGCGGATGGTCGCGTGGCCCTTCACGGACAGCTTGGCATCCTCCTCCGGGGTGAGCAGGTGGCCGTCCAGCCCCTGGTGGAACCGATAGAGGAACTCCTTGGCCTGCGTCGGGCTGGACGGCCGGAAGCCGATGAGCTTCTCCAGGCCGCCGTCGCCGCGCAGCACGGCCAGGTCGCTGACATGCTCGCCCCCCGCCACGATCAGCAGCACCAGGCTCGCCACGTGCCGGCGGACGACCTTCCACGAGCGGTAGCCCAGGGCGTCTCGCAGCTCGCGGTACAGCGAGGTCGGGATCACCGCCATCATGGCCTCGAGCACCACGGGCAGGCCCGCGTAGGCGGTCACGAAGTCCCGCTTCTTCGTGAGCTCCAGGTAGAACGGAAGCAGCCCCTGGGATACGGACATCTCGGCACCTCGGTTGGTGATTTGGCGATTACAACCTACCGGGTTCCTCTACCGTGGAGAACCCGGGGTGCCACCCCCTGGGCATCCTTCAGGATCTCTGCGGGCTACGCCGATCCTCCTCATGCGGCTGTGCCGTCGCCAAGCTCCCAACCGCGGCGCACACCACCCCATCCCTACCCCTGGTGCGATGCCCGCGGCGAGGCTCGCCCCCTCCCGGCCGTCCCCCGATGGCCTGCTGCCTCGTCCGGTCACGTCTGCGCTGACAAAGAGCCTCCCCGACCCACGCATGAAGGTATCCGAGGCTCGTGGAGGCCCTCCGTGGCTTCACCTGGGGGGTGATGGGGTGGTCGGGGGCTCACTGGCCGATCGATCCATGTCGACGCCGGGTGTCGACAGGTGGGGCGAGTGGTGGCCCGACGATCGGGGCCCTCGACGGCCTCGCGGAACCGCAGGTTGGCCCCTGACCACAGCGCGCAGCTT
>CAZHIK010000529.1:5912-6649 GCA_964532635.1 uncultured Enterobacterales bacterium | reverse complement strand
CCACTCTGCCGAGAATCCCTCGGAATACGAGTCAATCGCCGGGGAGTGGAGTCATCCTCCCGGGAATCACTCGAAATACGAGTCAATCTCCGGGGAGTGGAGTCACCCTCCTGGGAATCACTCGCTGGGCCCACCGGAAGTGAGGGCGCCTAGCGATTCGGCCCCTCTGGCGTCGGAGAGTCGTCCAGCTCCCAGTCGGTGCTGCCGTCGGGCCAGCGGGCCATGCTGACGTCGGTGGACTGCTCGTCCCAGTCCACCTCGTCCATGACCCCGCCGTCGGGGGTGTACAGGCCCAGCTCGCCGCCGGAGCGGCCCAGGTTGAAGCAGACGTGGGTGTCGCCCTGATCGGGGCTCGAGTCGGCCCACAGCAGCAGCCAGCCTTCGGCGGGCACCACCAGGCCGTCGGGCAGGGGGCAGGCTTCGGGATCATCTTGGTCGTTGGAGACCGAGAACCCGTCGAGGGGGTAGTCGCCCGGGTTGGGGTTGTACAGCTCGAACCAGTCGTCGTACTCGCCGTGCTCGTCGTCGTTGACCTGCCAGTTCGAGGCCAGGTACTCGTTGATGAAGATCACCGCGTCGGCGTCGGCGTCCGTGTCGGCGTCGGCGTCGGCGTCGGTGTCCGAGTCGCTGTCGGCGTCGGCGTCGGCGTCGCCCTCTCCGCAGTCGCCCAGGCCCCAGCAGTCCTGGTCATCACAGTCGGTCCAGCCGTCCAGGTCGTCGTCCTCGCCGTTGGAGCA
>CAZHIK010000529.1:0-5902 GCA_964532635.1 uncultured Enterobacterales bacterium | reverse complement strand
GTCGTCGGCCTCGTCGCCCTCGATGCAGGCGGAGACCCCCAGGCAGCCCTGGTCCGCGCAGTCGGTGAAGCCGTCGGCGTCGTTGTCCACGTTGTCGTCGCACTCGAGGGGATCGAAGCCTTCGTCGGTGCTGACGCCGGCGGGCTGGCAGGAGACCAGAGCGAGGATGAAGGGGAGGCGCTTCCACATGGTGAGGTCCTGGGCGGGGGGGGGCGGGTGTGGGAGCTACTCTACCACCAGGTAGTAGTTGAACTTCTGACCCATGTAGGTGCTGGCCGAGCCGAACGGGTCCGGCATGGCGCTCGAGTAGCTCATGCTGATGTAGGCCACGAGGTCCGGGGTGGAGTAGTCGATGCCGATGGACGCATCGGAGTCGTAGATGCCCATCACCCAGTAGTCCCCTGCGGCCAGGCTGGTGGGTGTGACCGCGACCTCCTGGGCCCCCACGACGAGGGCGGTGCTGGTGGACTCGACCAAGAAGGCGTCCGGCTGGCCACCGGAGTCGCTGTACAGCGCCATCCTGAAGTCAGGCCCTGCCACCTTGCCGATGACGCCGAAGTAGTAGAGCGTGCAGGGGGACGAGACCGTGAGCTTCGAACCCAGCAGGTAGTCGGGGCCGTGGTTGGAAGCGTCGGCGAACTCGGTGTCGTTGCCGATGGTGTATGTGTCGGGGCAGACTCCCACCGAAGCGTCGGTGTCGTCGCAGTCTTCGGCGTTGTCGACGTAGCCGCTGGGTTGCTCGCAGGCGGTGGTGGACGTGTCGGGATCACCGTATCCATCGGCGTCGGCGTCGGCGTACCAGGTGTCGACGTCGACGGACTGATCGTCATCTGCGATGCCGTCACAGTCCAGGTCCACGCCGTCGCAGTACTCCTCGGCCCCCGGGTGGATCTCCGGATCGTTGTCGTTGCAGTCGGTGTCGTTCGAGACGTAGTTGGTCACGGGTTCGCAGGAGTCGATGCTGTCATCGGGGGTGCCGTAGCCGTCTCCGTCGGCATCCAGGTAGGTGGTGGAGACATCGACGGCTCCGGCCTGGGGGTCTCCATCGCAGTTCCAGTCCCGGTCGTCGCAGTACTCGTCGGCGGCTGGGTGGACGGCTGGATCCTCGTCGTCGCAGTCACCACTGTCGACGATCCAGTCATCACCAGGCTGAGCGCAGGCCCAGGCCGAGCGCTCGGGATCGCCCCAGCCATCCTGGTCGGCGTCCCTGTACCAGGTGGTGTACAGCCCGTCGTCCGGCTGCCCATCGCAGTCGTTGTCCAGTCCGTCACAGACTTCGGCGGCTGCGGGGTGAATGTCCGCGTTGGAGTCGTTGCAGTCCTCGGGGATCGGATAGCCGTCTCCGTCGATGTCCATCGGCTCGACAGCGGGTTCCCCTGTGTCCATGGGGTCTTTCTCCGTGGGGTCGCCGCAGCCTTGCCCACAGCACAGCGCGGCGAGGAAGAGGATCGGTGTGCGTTGTCCCATCATGCGCGGCAGCGTACCACAGTCCCATCCCTCCCAATCGTGACCCCCTCACCTCGACGAACCCGCTCTACCCCGGTAGAAGCCGCGGCCACCTTGGGACCCTTTCCTGGTTGGCGGGAAGACCACCATGACTACCGACCTCCGCTTGTTCCGAAACATCGGGATCAGCGCGCACATCGACTCGGGCAAGACCACCCTGTCGGAGCGCATCCTGTTCTACACCGACCGCATCCACGCCATCCACGACGTACGTGGCAAGGACGGGGTGGGCGCCAAGATGGACTTCATGGAGCTGGAGCGGGAGCGCGGCATCACCATCCAGTCCGCCGCCACCCACTGCCAGTGGCAGGGCCACCACGTCAACATCATCGACACGCCGGGCCACATCGACTTCACCATCGAGGTGGAGCGGGCCCTGCGGGTGCTCGACGGTGCGGTGCTGGTGCTCTGCTCGGTCTCCGGGGTGCAGTCCCAGTCCATCACCGTGGACCGGCAGATGAAGCGCTACGACGTGCCCCGCATCGCGTTTGTGAACAAGTGTGACCGCCAGGGGGCCAACCCCTTCCGCGTCTGCGACCAGCTTCGCGAGAAGCTCGGCCACAACTCTGTGCTCACCCAGATCCCCATCGGACTGGAGGGGGAGCATCGTGGCGTGGTGGACCTGGTGGAGATGAAGGCGGTCTACTTCGAGGGCGCCCAGGGCCAGCAGATCCGGGTCGAACCGATCCCCTCCGACCTGGCCGGCCAGGCCGAGGAGTACCGGGAGATCCTGCTGGACGTGGTGAGCATGTTCTCCGACGAGCTGATGGAGGCGGTGCTCGAGGAGACCGTCACCGCCGCCGACATCCACGCCGCTATCCGCGACGCCACCATCGCCCAGCAGATCACCCCGGTGCTGATGGGCTCGGCCTACAAGAACCGCGGCGTGCAACCCCTGCTGGACGCGGTGGTGCGCTGGATGCCGGCCCCCACCGACGTGAGCAACCGCGCCATCGACCTCGAGCGCAGCGCCGACGGTGAGAAGGTCGAGGTCGAGGTCCCCTCGGATCCCACCGCCCCCCTGATCGCCCTTGCGTTCAAGCTCGAGGAGGGCCGCTACGGGCAGCTCACCTACATGCGCATCTACCAGGGCACCATGCGCAGGGGGGACACCATGTTCAACCTGCGCGGCGACAAGAAGGTCAAGATCGGCCGGCTCGTGCGGATGCACGCCTCGGAGATGGAAGACATCGACCAGGCCGGTGCCGGCGACATCGTCGCTGTGTTCGGCGTGGACTGCTACTCCGGCGACACCTTCACCGACGGCACGGTGAAGCTGGCCATGACCGACATCGAGGTGCCCGACGCCGTGATCGGCCTGTCCATCACCCCGAGGGACACCATGGCCCAGGTCAACATGGCCAAGGCCCTGGCGCGCTTCACCAAGGAGGATCCCACCTTCCGGGTGCGCACCGACCGTGAGACCGGCGAGACGGTCATCTCGGGCATGGGTGAGCTGCAGCTGGACGTCTACGTCGAGCGCATGAAGAGGGAGTACAACGCCGCCGTGGAGACCAGCCCCCCGCTGGTGGCCTACCGCGAGGCCATCTCCCGCCGCGCCGACTTCGACTACACCCACAAGAAGCAGACCGGCGGCTCCGGGCAGTTCGCCAGGGTTGCCGGGTACATCGAGCCCCTCGAGGACGGCGACTACGAGTTCGTGGACAAGATCTACGGCGGCGTGATCCCCCGGGAGTTCATCGCCCCCTGCGACAAGGCCTTCCGAGGTGTGATGGAGAAGGGCCTGCTGGTCGAGGCCCCCGTCACCCAGGTCCGCGTGGTGCTCAACGACGGCAAGGCCCACTCCGTGGACAGCTCCGAGGTGGCCTTCCGCGAGGCCTGCCGCGGCGCCTGGCGCGAGGCCTACTTCCGCGCGGCCCCCATCATCCTCGAGCCCATCATGAAGGTGCAGGTGGAAGGCCCCAGCGAGTTCCACGGCGCCATGGTGTCCACGCTCATGCAGCGCCGCGGCATGATCGAGGGTGTGAACGAGCTGGACGAGACCTGCCAGGTGGACGCCGAGGTGCCCCTGGCCGAGATGTTCGGCTACGCCACCACCCTGCGCTCCGCGACGCAGGGCACCGCCGAGTTCACCATGGAGTTCGCCCGCTATGCCCAGGTCCCAAGGGGTATGCAGGACGACGTCATCGCCGAGTACGCCGAGCGCAAGCAGCGCCGCTAGCCTCAGGAGCATCCCATGACCCGCGACCTCTTCGAAGCGAGCCCCATGAGCGCCCTGTCCGCCGCCATCCGCGGCGGCCTCGCCCCCGGCCAGCTCGGTGTGGTGATGGCCCGCGCTGGCGTCGGCAAGAGCACCTTCCTGGTGCACGTGGCCATCAGCCACCTGATCCGCGGCGCCGAGGTGCTGCACGTCTCCCTGCACCGCCAGGCCGCCGAGGTGCGCAGCCACTACCAGGAGATCCTGTCGCTGCTGCAGGGCGGTGGCAGCGATCCTGCCGTCGAGGCCGAGGTGGAGCGCAACCGGGTGGTCCACAGCTTCCTCTCCGGTGGCTTCGGCCCCACCCGCCTGCGCCGCCTGCTGACCACCCTGGACGAGGTGATGGACATCCGGCCCGCCGTGGTGATCATCGACGGCCCGATGGAGGCCGCCGAGCTGGACGCCGCCGCCTGGAAGGCCCTGGCGGCCGAGGCCGACATCCGCATCTGGTGCGCCCTGCGCACCCACCGCGACAGCGGACCGGCCCCCGCCGAGGTGGCCGGCGTGTTCGACACCGCCGTGGCCCTCGAGCCCCGGGACCGCGAGCTGGAGCTGTGCGCCCTGAAGGCCGGCAGCGCCCCTGTCGACCACGGCGCTCCTCTGCGCCTGGACCCCGTGACCATGCTGGTCCTGGGCGGTGGCCCGGCCGCCAAGCCTCTGGCTGCGCCCTCCCCCGCGCCCCGTACCGTGACCCTGGTCTCCGGCGGTGGCACAGGTGCGGAGTGTGCGTTTGGCGAGGCCGCCGAGCGCTGGGGCCTGGCCGAGGTGAACCTGACCTTCGATGGGCACCAGCAGGAGCGCAGCCGCGGCGCTCGCACGCTCACGGAGAGGGAGCTGTCCCGGGGCGCGGTGAGCATGCTCTACGTGAACAAGCACCTGGTGCGCGAGTGGAAGAAGGGCGGCCCCATCGCCCGGATCCTCCAGGTGCAGTGGCACCTGGTCAGCCAGGTCAAGCAGCTGTTCGTGGTGGGCGAGATCCAGGACGACGGCACCGTCACCGGCGGCACCGGCTGGTCGGTGGAGCTGGCCAAGCGCTGGAACAAGACGGTGTGGGTCTACTGCCAGCAGCGCGACGCCTGGCACGGCTGGAGCGGCGAGGCCTGGGTCCCCGGTGCGCCGGTCATCGAGACCACCAGCATCGGCGCCACAGGCACCCGCTACCTGACCGACGGCGGCCGCGCCGCCATCGAGGCCCTCTTCGAGCGCAGCTTCGAGGGCTGATCCGCTGTGTAGGGGCGGGGTTGACCCCCGCCCGCCGATTCGTGGCTTCGGGCGCCGTAACGGATGGGCGAACCCCGCCCCTACATTGGCCATCCTGCGAGCGTAGCCACGGAGGCGGGGCGTGACTCTGCTCTGAGTTGCGTTTCGGATCCAGCTGTACTACCGTGCGCGCGCCCGCCGCGGGCCAGAGTGGTCCGGGCGGCATTCCACGCATGGGTCGCCCGAAACCCGTCTTCATCGGGTGGCGACCCCGAGGAGAGAACGACCATGCTGAGCAACACCATCGGTGAGAACGCAGGACGTGTCTACAGGCTGCTCGAGGGCAGCGAGCCCCGGTCCCCCACGGCCATCGGCAAGGAGCTGGGTCTCCGCTCCGCCGACGTCGGCTACGCCATCGGATGGCTGGCCCGCGAAGAAAAGCTGTACTTCCAGAAGGCCGGGAGCGGCGTGAAGGTCGGCCTGAAGTAGGAGAACGCCCCTGCGGCGGCGGCGGTCCCTGAGGATCCGCCGCCGCGGGGGCTGGCTGGCAAGGGGACGAGCCACAAACCGCAGATTGCGCGAGGCGCCTCACAGGCGTCGGCGTGGCCTTCGGGTAGTCAGTGTCGAGCTTTCGCTCGACCCCGAACCCCAGAGGTCATCGCCTTGTCCTCGTCCGCTACCACGCTGCCCAGAGGTGGCCTGAAAGAGCTGTTCGCCAGCCCCGCCGCCCCCGGGGTGGCGCTGATGGTGGCCGCGGCCCTGGCCTTCATCTGGGCCAACTCTCCTTGGAACGAAGTCTACTCGGCTCTGCTGGCCACCCCGGTGGCCGTGGAGATCGGCGCGGCCGGGCTGCACAAGCCCCTGCTGCTGTGGATCAACGACGGCCTGATGGCCTTGTTCTTCCTGATGGTGGGCCTGGAGGTGAAGCGGGAGATCGTGCAGGGGGAGCTGTCATCGCTGCAGAAGGCGGCCCTGCCC
>CAZHIK010000528.1:0-6650 GCA_964532635.1 uncultured Enterobacterales bacterium | reverse complement strand
GATCGGACGCGAAGGTGTCGAGGTTGGCCCGGCTCAGCCCTGACTCGAAGCGAAGCTCGCCCACCTGGAAGCGCCGGAAGGTCTTGGCCACGTCGGTGGCGCGCTCGTACATGTGTGCATCGACGCGCAGCAGTCTTCCGTTGACGAAGAACTCCTCGGACAGCAGGCGTACGCTCAGGGTGCCGCCCTGGGTGACCTCGTGGTAGCGCGCCACGGCCTTCTCCAGGGCGTCGAGCACGCGGATCACGGCGTTGTTGTTGGTCTCGTACAGTGCCAGGGCGCGGCTGAGCCCGTGGAGCAGGACGATGATCTCGCGGCCCAGGCCCTGGGCCATCTCGGCGGTCTGCTCACTCATTACGACCCCTTGGGAGCGCTGGAGAGCGCCCGCTGGATGGCGCCTTTGACCTGCGCTGGATGGTAGAAGGCTCCGCGGAAGCGCTCGAGGGTCTCCCGCGCCTTGGCGGTGCCCACGCCCGACAGCGCATCGACGGCCAGCAACTGGGCCGAGACGACCCCCTTGTTGCGCGTGATGTTCTTGCGCGAGAGGATCTCCTCGAAGTGGGCCACCGTGCGATCGTCCTGGAAGCTCGCCAGGGCGCGGTAGTAGGCGGCCTGTTCCTCCTGGTCCTTGTCCGCGAAGCGCAACTCCTTGACGGCACTCAGCAGGCCCCAGGTCATGCGGTTGTCGCCGGAGGAGGCGATGACCTGCAGCGCGAGCAGGCGATTCTCGCGGTCCGGGTCCTTGAGCGCCCGGGCCAAGGCGATGCGCGCCTCGGGGTGGTACTTGCCGATCATGGCCTTCAAGGCCGCCCGCCGCAGTTCCTTGGAGTTGCGGCTGAGCACCGCGCACAAGGCCGCCACGGCCTCGGGAGTGCCGACCTGGCCCAGAGCCTCGATGGCGTTGTACACCGTGGCCTCGTCCTCATCGTTCAGGCGCGTGGCGTAGAAGGTCGTGAGGTCCTCGCCCGCCTTGGCCAGGGCCTCGTGCAGCGCCTTCTGGACCGGGCCCGCCTCCAGCTCCTTGAGCATGGGGACCATGTCCCGGCCGATGCGTTCGACCAGGGGTTCCACCAGCTCGACGAAGGGCTCACCGTCGCGGTTGGCCGCCGAAGCGAGGCGCTCGAGGCGCGCAGGCTCGGCCAGGGCCTTCAGCTGAGCCGCCGCCGCAGCCTGGCGGCGTCCGTCGGCCGCGAGCAACGCCTTGATGAGGCCCGCCGCCTGCTCCGACCGAGCCTGGTAGACGAGGTCGTCGAGCATGCCGAGCAGCAGCGCGCTGGCGCTGGCATCCTCGTCACCACCTCCGACACTCTGCTCGAGCCCCAGACCGACGAACCGACCGATGTCGTCCGGACGCCGGAACACCGCCCGGATGCGCTCGGCCACCTTGGCGACCTTACCCGAGGCCTCGAGGGGGGCTGTGGCCTCCTGGATCCACTCGAGGTGCCCCTCCCCCGCCAGTAGGCGGATGTCGTCGGGTGACAGGGTGACCTCGGTCCCCTCGCCCTCGCTCACGAACTGGCCCGGACGCTGGCTGGAGGCCAGCACCAGGTCGCCGTCCATGCCCATCTCCATGCCCGCCGCGAAGGTGTCGGCCGCGTAGTAGCGCACGTGCCGGAACTGGCGCTTCCAGAGCATGGTCACCAGGTCGTCGTCAGCAGTGCGCATATCGGAAGCCAGCACGTCCACCAGGCTCTCCAGCTCCTGGCGGTCGATGCCGTCCAGGATGGTGAGCTCACGGACGCCGTCGCAGAAAAGGTTGAAGAGGTAGGCGACGCGCTTGTCGTCGGGCGCCAGGGGGTGCCCCTGGTAGACCAGCCCGAAGGAGGTCACGCGCACGGTGACCGGTCCGCTCTGGACCATGTCCAGGGCGCGGCGCTCGAGATCGCCGAACATACGCTCGAGCAGGTCACCTTCGCCCTGGTAGAGCTTGGATGCCCGGATGACCTTGTCGAGGGTGGTGTAGAAACCCGCGGCGCGCTCGAAGCTGCGTTCGTCGTCCTGCAGGCCGCTCGGTGGGAGGTTCTGTGGTTCCATGGGATCTGACCTCGACGAAGGCGGGAGCGGGACGTGTCCGACAGATTATTGAACGGCGGGCGCCCGAGGCCAAGCAGCATGCACATCCTTCACGTCCACGACCGGCTCTCCACCAAGGGTGGTGCCGACCTGCACCTGCTCGGGATCGCGCGACACCAGGCCCGAACCCACCGGGTGACGCTGCTGGGCGGCCATGCGGACAGCTCGCGGTGGGCGCCTCCCGGTGTGGAGGCCGCGCTCATCGGAGGTCTGGGCGGGCGGGCGCGGCGAGCGCGCCGGGCCCTGCGGCGGCTGGAGGTCTGGGTGGACGCCCGCCGCCCGGAGCTGATCCACCTGCACAACGTGCTGCAGCCGGAGCTGATGACCTGGGTCGCCGCCCGGGGTCCATCGATGGCCACCGTGCAGGACCACCGCAGCTTCTGTCCGGGGCGCGGACGCATGCTGCCCGACGGTCACCCCTGCTCCGTGCCCCCAGGTTCCAGGGCCTGCGCCGCCTGCTTCGACGATCCCGAGTACGCTGCGATGATCCTGGATCTCACCGCTCGGCGCGCCGAGGCCCTGAGGGGCTTCTCCCGGGTGGTGGTGCTGTCCCACTACATGGCGCAGGAGCTGACCGCGGCAGGGGTGGAGTCCGGGCGCATTCGGGTGATCCCACCCTTCGCCTGGAGCCCCGAGCCCCCGGCTGAGCCGCCGGGACCGCTGCCTCGGGCCCCGATGGCCCTGGCCGCCGGCCGCATGGTCCACGCCAAGGGCTTCCACAAGCTGCTCGAGGCCTGGGCCCGGCTCCGGCCGTCCATGCCCCTGCTGTTGGTGGGCGACGGCCCTGCCCTGGATGACCTGCGGGCCCAGGCGGAGGCCCTGGCGCTGGAGGAGGTGGCGTTCCTGGGCTGGCGCCCGCGGGCCGAGGTGGAGGCGCTACTGGGCCGGGCGCAGCTGGCGGTCATGCCCTCCCTGTGGGCCGAGCCCTTCGGCATCGCCGGCCTCGAGGCCCAGGCCCGCGGGGTCCCGGTGGTGGCCTTCGACGTCGGCGGTGTGGGGGACTGGCTGAAGCCCGAGCACGGCTGGTTGGTGGAGCCGAACGACGTGGAGGCCCTGGCCGGGGCTCTGGCCGAAGCCTGCGAACCCGACGAGGCACGGCGACGGGGGAGCCTGGCGCAGGCGTTCACGGCGGAGCGGTTCGACGCCGAGGGGCTGATGGAGCGGCTGGAGCGGGTCTACGGCGAGGTGCTGAGCGAGAGCGGCCGGGAGGGGATAGACCCCTCCCCTACAGAGGGTTGACCATGCTCACGCTCTCCAGCCTGCTCCTCCTCCTGGCAGCCTGCGATCAGGACGTCGACCGCCACGAACCGCCGCCAGTGGACGGGGACGCCGACACCGACGCCGACAGCGACGCGGACGGAGACGCCGACGCCGACAGCGATCCCGATGGCGACCACGAGCTGCGCGGCGTCTGGGTGACCCGCTGGGCCTACGACTCGGACGACGACGTGGAGCGCATCTTCTCCGAGCTCGAGTCCGCTGGCTTCAACGCCGTCTACTTCCAGATCCGGGGCACCTTCGACGCCCTGTACGACTCGGACATCGAGCCTTGGTCCGCCGAGCTCACGGGCACCCTGGGCCAGGATCCGGGCTGGGACCCCCTGGCCGTGGCCGTGCAGCAAGGCCAGGCCCGGGGCATGCAGGTGCACGCCTACATGAACGTCTTCCCGTTCTGGACAGGCACCACGCCCCCCCGGGAGACCACGCCACGCCACGCCTACCTCGAGCACCCCGAGTGGGTGGTGGCCGACAGCAGCGGCACAGCCCAGGAGCTGAACAGCTCCTACGTCTTCGCCTCCCCCGGCAACCCCCAGGTGCGGGCCCGCATCGCCGCCGTCGCCGCCGACATCGCCTCCCGCTACGACGTCGACGGCATCCACCTGGACTACATCCGCTACTCCGACCCGGGCTACAGCTACGACGCAGCCAGCCAGGCTGCCTACGAGGGCTCCTCCCTCGACCGCGACGACTGGCAGCGGGAGCAGGTCGTGGAGACCGTCCGAGGGGTCTACCGGGTCGTCGACGTACCGGTCACCGCTGCGGTGTGGGGCATCTACGAGAACAGCTGGGGCTGGTCGAGCGTCTCCCAGGGCAACATCGACTACTACCAGGACAGCCGCGCCTTCCTGTCGGAGGGCGTGCTGGACGCCAACATCCCGATGATCTACTGGGCCGTGACGGACGAACCCGGTGACCGCCTGGACTTCGCCACCCTGGTGCTCGACTTCGTCAGCCACAGCTACGACCGCCACGTCTACGCCGGCGTCACCGCAGAGCTTTCCTACGAAGAGGTGATCGAGTGTGTGCAGGCCGCCCGGGCCGCCGGGGCCGACGGCGTGGTCCTGTTCGACTACAGCTTGGCGTCCAGCGGAGGCTGGCTGCAGGACTTCGGCGACGCGGTCTTCTCCACCCCCGCCAGCCCGCCCCCCATGCCCTGGCGCGAGTGATAGGGGGGAACCCATGCGTGACAGCGTCCCCGGAATCCGCGTGGTCAGCGCGCTCATCGAGCGCGACGGCCGCTTCCTGGTCACCCAGCGCCGGGCATCGGCCACCCTGCCACTTCTCTGGGAGTTCCCGGGGGGCAAGGTCGAGCCCGGCGAGACCGACGAGCAGGCTCTGCAGCGCGAGCTGGTAGAGCGCCTGGCCCTCGAGGTCCGCGTCTGCGAGCGCGAGGTCGAGGTGGACCACCAGTACCAGGGCTACACCCTCCACCTGCGCACCTACCGCTGCCGCATCACCGGCGACGATCCCCGCCCCATCGCGGTGGCGGCCGTCCGCTGGGCCACCCCGGCCGAGCTGGGCGAGCTGCCCTTCCCCGGCGCGGACCAAGCCAGCGTAGATGCCCTGCTGGCCGACCTCTAGTCTGCGGGCGCCTCCACCTTCAGCAGCCTGTGCTCGCTATCGATGGTCAGCACGAAGCCCCCAAGGATGTCCTGCCCCGCCAGGCCCGGGACGCAGCGAGCCCGGCGGCGGTCGATGATACGGAGCGGGCCGACGGCGTGACCGGCCAGGTCCAGCTCCGCGATCTCGTGGATGCGGAAGGTGGTCAGCTCCTGGTTGGTCGAGCCGCTGGCCCGGGCCATGCCCTGGCGCTCGGCCACCAGCGGAAGATCGAGCCGGCGGGCGTCGAGGTGGGTGCGGGTGGCCCCGGTGTCCAGCAGGGGCCAGCTGGTGTGCTCCCCGATGGTGACCGGGAGTCGGATGCGCGGCCCTACACGACGCTCACGCCGCAGCGGCACCACCCCGGGGCCCTCCTCGAGCCCGTGTGTGCCCGGGTCGAGCAGGGTGAGGGTGGCCGCTGTGGGATCGATCACCACGACGAAGTGAGCCAGCAGGTTGGCGCCCAGCACTCCCGCCACGGGCTGCTCGGGGGTGGAGGCCACGCTCGAGGTGCTGTCCAGGTCACGCACCGCGCAGTCCATGGCGGGGATGCGGTGCCCCCCCAGCACGAAGTCCGGCAGGGTGATCCGCCCCAGGCGGATCGACCCCAGCTCACCGCGGCTGCGGGCCACGGTGCGCTCCACATCGAGGCCCAAGTCCTCGGCCAGGCCGTCGTCGCAGGTGGTGCGGGAGAAGGCCGTGTCCACGAAGAACAGGCGGCTGCCGAGGTCGGGATCGTCCACCTGCACGTACAGGCGAGTTGGATCGCGAGCCAGACGCACCAGCGGCAGGCTCACCACCTCGGCGCCGTAGACAGGCTTCACCTCGGCGAAGATGCGGGCCTGGGCCACCGGGGCGTGCAGGAGCACCGCCATCAGGACGAGCGCGAGGGACAGCGCGTGTGACCGGAAAGGCATGCGACCCCGGGACCTCAGCGTTAGCGGTGCTCCATGCCCCATGTGTACCGCATCGCCGCCCTGCCCGCCCTCCTCTCGCTGGGCTGCCCGGGCCCGGGGGACACGGGAGAGACCGGCGACGGCGTGCTCCGCGGCGCGCTGTCCTTCACCTTCCCGCTGGCCGAGCGCGAGGCCATGGATCCGCCGGTGATCGGCGTGGACCACGATCCCGAGGTCCACGAGGGCATCTACCGGGCCTACTGCACCGACTACATGGGGCGCGGTTTTCCACACTGCTATGACGAGCACGACGGCTCCGACTTCATGCTCGACGGCAGCTTCGAGGCCATGGACGCCGGCTCGGTCACCATCATCGCCGCAGCCCCTGGCACCGTGGTGGACACCGACGACGGCAACTACGACCGCTGCCACGCCGACATGGGCAGCCAGGATGTGGACTGCGACGGCCACCCCATGCTGGCCAACTACGTCATCCTCGAGCACGAGGGAGGCTACCGCACCCTGTACTGGCACATGAAGACCGACTCGGTGGCGGTGGAGATCGGCCAGCAGGTGGAGCTGGGCGACGCCCTCGGCCTGGTGGGCTCCTCCGGCTACTCCTCGGCCCCCCACCTGCACTTCGAGCTGCAGGCGCCCAGCGGCGACCATATCGACAGCTACGCCGGCGAGTACAGCCAGCCCGAGACCTGGTGGTGCGACCAGGGAGACCCGGACGACTTCCCGGGGGACTGCTGATATGGAGTGACCCCTTGTCAAGTGGCTCCGACCTTGGGGGTGGTA
>CAZHIK010000527.1:4084-6653 GCA_964532635.1 uncultured Enterobacterales bacterium | reverse complement strand
GCCGTGAACAGCGTCTCGTGTACCGCCCGGTAGGCCGGATCGAAGTAGTCGTCCCCGCAGCGAGCGTCCATCTCCCGCCAGAGGGGATGGAGGGTGGGCCCCAGCTGGCAGATGTCCGCGAAGGCCTCCACCGTGCGCTCGTCGGCGGTGCGGTAGGTCTCCTCGTTCAGCTCCAGCGTGTAGGGCTCCAGCGCCGCCTCGAAGTCCAGGCTGACGAAGCCCTCCTCGTGATCCACCGCGTGGCACAGCTCGTGGAGGGTGATGTCCTGCATCCTCCACTCGTCGTCTTTGAAGTCGACCACGATGTTGCGGAGCTGCGGACGGTAGTAGCCGGACTCTGCCCTCTCTCCGGGCTTGTTCAGCTCCTTGACCTTCACCTTGTCCACACAGGTGGTCTCGCGTCCGGTCCACTCGATGAAGGTGGTGATGGCCAGCTCGACGTTCGTGAGCGCCTCTCCGTCGTCCAGGCCCGCCTGGTCCACCAGTCTCAGCTCCTCCCAGCCATGGCAGGGACTGCAGCCGAAGGCCATGGCGGCAGCGGCGAGCAGGACGTGGCGCGGCATGAGGATCCCCGACTGCGGTCGGGGCCCACGGTACCATCGCTGGCTATCGACCGCCCAACTCCCGATCGATCAGCGCCTCGAACTTGTTCGCAGGCTGGGCCCCGCGCACGCCGTAGCCGTTGACGAAGAAGGCGGGGGTGCCGGTGACGCCGAAGGACTGGCCGTACTCCATGTCGGCGTCCACCCGGGCGGCCAGGGCCGGGTCTTCGCGGTCGCGCTGGAAGCGAGCCATGTTCAGGCCGACCTCCTCGGCCACCTGCTCGAACAGCTCATCCTTGCTCCGCAGCTCGTTGGCCCGGGCGTACAGGGCCTCCTGGTAGGGCCAGAACTTCCCCTGGTTGCCGGCGGCCTCCATGGCGATGGCGGCCGGTCGGGCCTTGTCGTGGAACTGCAGGGGGAAGTGCTTGTAGACCAGGCGCACGCGGTCGCCGTAGCTCTCCTTCACTCCCTTGACCGTGTCCGCGCCCCGCACGCAGTAGGGACACTGCACCTCGAGGAACATCACGATGGTGACGGGTGCATCGGCGGGACCGAGGGCCGGGGCGTCGCCGGCGTGGACGGGCACCCAGGCCTGATCGTAGCGGATGGCCTCCTTCATGGAGCTCTCCCCGGCCCCCGTGCGGGCCAGGTCGGCCACGCGCTGCGCCAGGCCGGGCATGTTCGTGCAGCTGGGCTCCTCCACCAGGCAGGTGGCGGCGCTGACACCGCGGTCCTTGCAGGCCTTGCAGGGTGCCTCGGCCTCGTTCAGCACCTTCACGACCGCGGCCAGCTGTGGCAGCGGCAGGATCATCAGCGAGGGTACGCCCAGCTGGTGGGCCTGCCAGCTCGAGGCCTGCACCGGCGGCGGCCCCGAGGGCCGGCGGGGCTTGGCGCACTCGGCCTCGAGCTTCTCCACCTCGGCCTCCATCTGTGCCAGGGCGATCTGCTGGAGCATGACCAGCTGGCGGGTCTCCTCCAGCTCGGCCACCGCGCGGCGGTGCTGGGCTCGCGGCACGCAGGCGGTGAGGATCAGCAAGCCGAGGGCGAGGGCGATGCGCATGGTGCTCTCCTGGGTTCCCCCTCGGGTATCGCGTCCAGGGCGTATCGCCCGCTACAGCGATCGGGCTTCGCGGGCCACGAGGGGAGTCGGCGGTCGTCACGGGTCTACCAACAGATGTGCCGACCCGGAGAGTCCCTTGCGTTCTTCCCTGCTTCTCTTCTCCCTTCTCGCCCTGGGCTGCCCCACCGAACCGGCAGTCGATGACACCGCCCCCGAGGGCGAGCCCAACGGGCCACACGACACCGACACCGACGCTGACAGCGACACGGACACCGACGCGGACGGGGACACCGACGCCGACACCGACGCTGACACCGACATCGAGTGGACCGCCCTCCCCGGGGACTGTTCGGTACCCGACGAGCTGCCCGAGTCCCCCTTCGATCTGCTGGGGGAGCTGGTGCTCAGCGGCAGCGACTCGATGCCTCGCGCCTACTTCATGGAGCTGGTGGACCTCGAGGTGGACCCGGACACCGCCGTGGCCTGGGGCGTGGGGCAGGGCGGGCTGGTGTCCTTCGACGTGCGGGATCCCTCCGACATGTCGATGCTCGGTGCGTTCTGGGACCACGGTAGCCGCTACTACCGGGTGGAGCTGGGCGAGGATGGCGTGGTCTACACCACCCACCGCGACCAGGGACTGTGGGCCCTGGACGGCTCGGATCCCACCGACATCCGCGGCCTGAGCTACTACCCCACCCGCAACTTTGCCGGCATGGCCCGCGACGGTGATCGCCTCTACACCGTGGGGCACGACGGATGGATCAACGCCTTCGACCTCAGCGATCCCGCCGAGCCCGTGCACATGACCAGCATCGAGGGCCTGGGCAACGCTTGGGACATCCTGCTCGCGGGGGATCTGGCGTACGTGGCTGACAACAGCCTGGGCATCGGGATCGTGGACCTGAGCGATCGGGACATCCCCTCGGTCATCGGGTCCGTGAACCCCGGCCACGGGGTCCAGGACCTG
>CAZHIK010000527.1:439-4074 GCA_964532635.1 uncultured Enterobacterales bacterium | reverse complement strand
CCTCGACCCTGCGGGCACCACGCTGTACGCCGCGGGCGGGGGCGACGGCGTGTTGGTCTTCTCCCTCGACGACCTCGAGCAGCCGGTGCTCATCGAAAACATCCCCCTCGAGGGCTCGGTGCTGTCGGTGGCCGCGGGGGGCGAGCGGCTGTGGGCGGTGGACCAGCTCAACGTGGCGGCCTTCGACATCGCGGAGCCTCGCGCTCCCCGCCTGCTGGGCACCACCGAGACTCCGCAGTGGTCCATGCACGTGGCCGCCGACGGCGAGCGGGCCTTCGTGGCCGACTGGGGGCAGCTGTCCGCTTGGGAGGCCGACGCCGAGGTCGAGGCCCCGGACTTGCTCCTGAGCACCGGCACCGTTGTGCTCGACCCCAACGGCGACACCGTGGTGCTCGACCTGCTCAACCAGGGCCCCGGCGCCCTCGCGCTGGTGGGCGCCGGGGCCGGCCAGGGCGGCTTGGTCCTCGCCGTAGACGGCACCACCATCGAGCCTGGCGCCAGCGGGCAGCTGCGCCTCGAGTTCGACGGCGGTCAGGAGCTGGACACCACCCTCTGCCTGGCCACCACCGATCCCGACGAGCCGGTCCGAGAGGTGGAGCTGTACAGCGGCGAGGGCAGCGGCGGCACCAGCATCGGCACATCGGCCCCCGACTTCGTGCTCACCGGCATCGACGGCGAGACCTACCAGCTCAGCGAGCAGCTCGGCTATCCGGTGGTGCTCGTCTACTTCGCCACATGGTGACCCCAGTGCGCGTCCGAGGTCTCGGACATCGAACACAGCGTGTGGCAGGAGTGGCAGGACCGTGGCGTGCGGGTCTGGGGGGTCGCCTCGGCCGACGACGAGGACACCGTGGTCACCTACGCTGAGCAGCTGGGGCTGAGCTTCCCCATCCTGATGGACCACGACGGGTCGGTGGCCCAGCAGTACCAGCAGCACTCCCCCTTCCCCTCGGCGGCCTACCCCCAGGACTGGATCGTCGATGACGAGGGCGTGATCGTCTACGTGAACAACGCCTTCGACCTGGCGGCCATCGAGGCCGCCCTGGAACGCGCCTTGGCCGACTAACCGGCCTTGCGCCCCATCGCCGCGCGCAGGGGCCGCGGTGGGGGCAGGGTATCGAAGCCCCGGCCGAAGACCTGGCGCACGTCCTGCACCACCATGAACGCGTCGGGGTCCACCTCGTTCACCAGACGGCGCAGGGCAGGCAGGGTGCGGCGGGGTGCGATCGTCGCGATGATCTCGCGGTCCTCACCGGTGAAGCCGCCGTGGGCGTCGTAGGTGGTGACACCTCGATTGAGATCACTGAGGATCCGCCGCTTGATCTCGACGTGGTGCCGCGAGACGATCAGCACCCGCTGGGAGGCCTTGGCTCCCACGAGGATCAGGTCGATGACCTTGATCTCCACGAAGATCATCAGCATCGAGTACATCACCCGCTCGGGGCCGTAGCTGAAGATCGCCAGCCCCAACACCACCGCGTCCACCACCAGCAGGATGCGCCCCACCGGCACCTGCCAGAGCTTCAGGACGATCTGGGCCAGGGCGTCCGAGCCTCCTGTGGCCGCGCCCCATGCGTAGACCATGGCCAGGCCCAGGCCGCAGATGGCGCCGCCGTAGAACGCCGCCAGGATGGGGTCGGTGGTCAGGGCCTGCACCTGGAGCACCTCGGTGAACAGGTCCAGCGACAGGGATGCGACGGCCACCCCCACCACGGTGCGCAGGCCGAAGCCGCGCCCCAGCACCTTCAAGCCCACCGCGAAGACTCCCACCGAGATGACCATGGCCGTGGTCCCCGCGGGAAGGCCGAAGAGCTTCTTGGCCAAGAAGCCCAGCCCCAGCACGCCGCCCTCGAGCATGTCGTTGGGCATGATCAGCGCGGCATAGCCGTAGGAGGAGATGATCGCTCCGGCCACCACACTGGCCCAGGGCAGCAGCGCCCGGACCGTGCGGCTCAGGGTGTGGATCGACGAGCGGATGACGACGCGCATAGGACACCTCGAGACCCTCGTTGGGGCTGTTGGGCGCGTGCTCGCAGCCTTGGTGATGCTGCCCTTCGGCAGCGGCCGCGGCGTCTATCTGGATAGACTCCCGGGGCAAGCCCCCCTCCGTCTCGGGACCTGTCGAACATCAGAGTACGCCTTCCTCGGCCGGCGCCGGATAGGAGGGCGATCATGGATGCGCTCTCCCGAAGCTGGTGGCTGGTTCTGGTCAGCCTGCTCGCCGTCGTGGCGCTGGTCTACGCCGTGCCCCTGTGGGGCGCCGAGCTCGCCTGGGATGACGGCGCCTTGGTGCTGGACAACGCCCTGACCGGCAGCCTGGCCAACTGGCAGGAGATGCTCCAGGCCGACCTGTGGCGCACCACCCGCCTGCCTGCCCCCCACTCCGGCTACTACCGGCCCCTGTTCCTGCTGCACCTCGCGGTTGACCAGGCCCTGTTCGGTCTGTCGCCCACCGCCCACCACGTGATCTCCCTGGGCTGGCACCTGTGCGCCGTCCTGCTGCTGGCGGTGCTGCTGCGCAGGCTGGTGGGCGACCTGCCCGCGCTGCTGGGGGCGGCCTTCTTCGCCCTGCATCCCGTCCAGAGTGAGACCGTGGCCCTGATCGCGGCCCGCAACGACAGCATGGCCGCGGTCCTGCTGCTGGGCGCTTTGTTGGCGCTGCTGCCGGAGCGGGTCGCTCCGTGGCGCCTGGCCATGGCCACCGTGGCCACCGCGGCGGCCCTGATGTCCAAGGAGAGCGCCGTGCTGGCGCCCGCCTTCCTGTTGGCCCTCGATCTGGCCCGCTGGCGCCGGCCCCGGGGCTGGGGCCGCTACCTGTCGCTGGTGGCGGGCATGGTCGCCTACGGTGGCCTGCGGCTGTGGTCGGGTGTAGGCTCCGCCGCCTTGCCCAGCGCTGGTGACCTGGGCACCGTGGCCCCCAAGGCCCTGCACATCGGTGCGGTCTACACCAGCCTGATCAGCTGGCCCTGGCCCCTCACCCCCGCCCGTCACGTGGACTGGCTGCCGCCCCTGAGCAGCCTGCTGCTGGGCGGCCTGCTCACCGTCGCCGCCTTCGGCCTGGCTGTGCTCTACGCCCGGCGCCGTGGTCTGGTCCTGGCTGGGCTGGCCCTGGCTGTGCTCGCCTTCCTGCCCACCCTGGCGGCTACCTTCGACAAGGGCCTGCTGGGCGAGCGCTACCTCTACCTGCCCATGGCCGGGCTGGCCCTGGCGGTGGCTGCGGCCCTGCCCGTGCGGCGGGTCGCCGCGCTGTGGGCCGCGCCCGTGCTGCTGGCCTGGTGTGCGGTACTGCTGGCCCGCCTCCCGGACTGGAGCGACAGCGCCACGCTGTGGCGGGCCGCCGACTCCAGCTACTCGAGCCCCTTCACCCAGGGCGGGCTGGCCTGGTATCTACGCCGCGACGGCAAGCCCGAAGAGGCCCTCGAGCTGGTGGTCTCCGCCATCAAGGGCGAGCCACCCTACACCGACGCCTGCCCCTTCCTGGGCATGATCCCCCTCGAGCTCAACCGGCCCGCCCAGGCCGCCGAGCTGGCGGGCTGGGGCCTGCGGGAGCGCGGCTGCCCCCCCACCGTCGAGCTGCTCGGATCCTCCGCCGTGGGGCTGGCGGCCACGTGGGCGTGGGCGCGAGCCATGTCCGT
>CAZHIK010000527.1:0-429 GCA_964532635.1 uncultured Enterobacterales bacterium | reverse complement strand
CCAGCGCCCGGAGCTGAAGGGCCCCACCACCGGCCAGGTGGTGCTGGCCGCCGGCATGGTGCTCCAGGGCAACCAGGTGGCCATGCAGCGCTACGCCCAGGCCTGGCCCGGCGGGGAAGAGGACTTCATCAAGCGCGTGGTCAAGCTCCTGCGCCTGGCCGGCCACGACGTCCACACCATGTCCGGGCCGCCGCCGGCTCAGGGTGCTTCACCCACCTCGCCGCCTCAGCCCGAGTAGCGGCAGCAGCGCCAGCAGTGAGCCAGCGCTTCCGGCTCCGCCGAACACGCCACAGCCGCAGCCTCCCTCGACGAGGCTGTCCCGGAGCCGGGTTCCTGGCGGGAAGTCCCGTGGCGGCCGCTCGGGGCGGGAGGTGTCCTCGGGTTCCGGGGGCTCGCTGTCCTCGGGTTCCGGGGGCTCGCTGTCCTCGG
>CAZHIK010000526.1:0-6660 GCA_964532635.1 uncultured Enterobacterales bacterium | reverse complement strand
TAGAACAGGAGGGGGAACTCACCCGCTCCGACTATTCGCACTCGCTCGGATCGACGTCCGGGTCGAAGGGCCCGCCGTAGTCGTGGCCATCCAGATCCTCGATGCGCACGAAGAAGCAGCTCTCATCGCCGTCGCTGCAGGCGTGACACTCGGTGCCCATGGCGTCCAAGAGCTCGCAGACCGTGCTGTCGATGCGGTCGCCCAGGGCAGTGTCCAGCTCGCGACCGTCCACCTCGCTCACCAGCCAGCCGTGCTCGAAGCCCTGGCCGTAGGTCTCGATGCGCAGCTCGAGCTGAGTGTCGTGCAAGGTGACATCGGTGCCGTTCATGCGCAACTCGACGTCGGTGCGCTCCACGTGGACCCAGGGGTTGCCGCTGAAGTCCGCCCCGCTGAAGTCCAGCACGGGCTGGCAGACGTCCTGCTGTCCCTGGGCATCGGTGAGGGCGAAGATGAGGTCGAGCTTGTCGTCGTACTCGGCCTCGACGTGGAAGAGGATCTCGGTGGAGTCCAGCAACACCAGCAGGCCGCTGAGGCCCGCGGGCTCGCTGATGGTGGCTTCCAACAGATCGGCCGTCCAGGTGCGGCCGGAGACGTCGGCTTCGACCGGCGGCAGATCGGCGGGGCCGGTGTCGAGTACATCGGCGGTGTCGACCTCGTCCTTACCGCCCGTGAGGAAGCTCAGGCCCAGGGTTCCGCATCCGACGAGGAGAATGAGCGGGAAAGCGAGCATGGAACCTCCTTGCGGGCCGCTTGTACCCTGGGAATCCGCTGATCGTCAAAGGGTTTCCCCTGTCGGGGATCAGGAGACTCCTCACACGTTCGGCTACTCCGTCGCCCCTTCCTCGTCCGCGTACACCGGCTCGAGCACCATGGGGTGGTCCACGGTGGCGGTACCACCCCCTGTGGGCGGCTCGAAGCGCATGTCCTCGAACGCGCGCAGGAAGCAGTCTTCGAGCTGGGGGTTGTCCAGCTCGCTGGCCTGCACGACCGCATCGTTGACCTCGCCGTCCACGCCCACTGAGTAGCGCACCACGATGCGACCGCCCTGGCGCGGATCCTCGCGGACCGCCGCCTCCCAGCAGGCCTCCAGCATCGGCTGCCCGTCCCGCAGTCCCCGGGCCAACGCGTCGACGCTGACAGCACCCTGCAGCACCACGCCCGTGGGCCGCGCTACCGCAGCGGCCTGGGCTACCGGGGACAGCACCCGGGCCGAGCCGAGGGAGGGCAGCCACACGTCCACCAGGTCTTCGTCGTTGTCCCCGGGAGCGCCGATACGCAGACTGCGCCAGCCGGCCTTGCCCGCGGTGTACAACAGGTCCTCCACCAGGGCCACCGGCACGCGGGGGTCCACTCGCAGCTCGAGGGGCACCGGCAGGGCCCCGGGCTGTTCCAGCCCCACCTCTCGCGCCTTGGACCGCAGCACGCCGTAGACCGAGCTGATCAGATCCCCGTCCATGCTGCCCGAGGCCAGGCTCCAGCGCCCGATGCGGCCCAGACGCACCTGCACCGTGCCGTCCACCGAGACGCCCTCGGCATCCAGCAGCAGCTCGGGGGAGCGGGCCCGCTCGAGGCGTGCGCAGCTATCGCCGTGCCCCGCGTCGCAGGCAGCCTGGATCCAGCGGACAGCGTCCCGCGGATCTCGAAGGGCGAGGTCGTCACTGCTGGCGTGCCCCAGCTGCAGGCAGGCCCTGGCGATCCCGCCGTGACAGGCCTGGGCCAGCCGGTCCCAGCGCTCGGAGCGCGCGGGCATCAAGGCCTCGCAGGCCTCAGCGCTGCCATCGACGCAGGCCTCCTGCAGCTCGGTGGGATCGGCGGCCGAGGCAGCCCCCAGCAGCAGCAGCAGGACCATCACGGCGAAGCCTCCGGGAGGATCAGCGCGGGGAACGGCTCGCCGGCTGGGCCCGCGATGCGATGGGCGCCCTCGAGCAGCACCTCGTAGGAGAGCGCCTGGGTGCGCAGCACCACCTGGGTGCGTCCGGGATCGCCACGGTGGAGGCGCTCGAGGATCTCCGAGAGGGTGTCCCAGTCGAAGTGGGCCGCCCGGCTGCAGCCGCCATCCACCGTGCAGGGGAGCAGGATCTCGCCCTCGAGATCGGCGTACTCAGCCAGAAACGCGGCCGCCACGCCCTCAACGCCGATGCCCGCTGGGCTCACCAGCACCGTGAGCTGGGCGACGGGGCGGCTCGGATCATCCCTCAAGGCACCGATGGTGGCCATCCGCCGACAGGCCGCGTCCGAGCCCCGATAGCAGGCGTCCTCGTACGCCCGCACGGCGCGGTGGGCGTCCCCGGTCCCCAGCCCGGTCAGCTGCGCATCGGCCAGCCCCAGGCAGGCGGGCACGGCGCCGGCCTCACAAGCTTCTTCCGCAGCCCGCCGCCAGCGCTCCGCCAGCTCGAGGCAAGCGCTGGCTTGCCCCTTGTCGCACTTCCGGGCGAGCTTGGCGGCAGAGGGCTCGCCCGCAACGGAGGGCTGGCTGGCGAGCAGCATCGGCAGGAGGACGAAGTGGTGCATGGTGGGTGCCCCCGAGCATACCTCACGGCGGCTCGAAGAACAGGCAGGCTGCTCCCCCCTCAGAACTCGAGCTCCACCCCCCCATGCACCTGGCTGGCCCCCCGGAAGCTGTACAGTGAGCTGCCCTCCACCGCCTGCACCCAGGCACCGCCCAGCACGATGGTGGCGGCATCGGCGTGCAGCAGTTGGAGGTCGGCCGTGCCCAGCACCCCCTGGCCCCGCACATCACCCAGGGCCCGCAGCTCCAAGATCGCGGTGTCCGCGAGGGTGATCCGCGCGGCCAGGCTGGCGTAGTCCGATAGCTCCGAACGCTGGCGCTCGGTGGGGAAGCCGTGCAGCCACTGCAGGTTGAGGTAGACACGGCCGAAGCCGCGATCGATGCCCAGCACCCAGGTGGGGTAGGGATCGCCGTCCTGGGTGACCACCTTGGGGATGGGATCGGGCACCTCGTCGATGGTGCCCAGGCGCTCGAGGGCCTCGAGCTGGGTGCGGCTGGCACGAGCCACGGTGCGCTCGGGGAACACTATCGCCGCCTCCACCCAGCCCCCGATCTCGGCGAACAGCTCGCCGCGGGCCTCGAGCCCCGCCACGTCCACCACGGGGTAGCGCAGAGGCACCGCCACATCGACCCGCGAGTCCGAGGTCTGGAAGCCGGTGATGATCATCTCCCCGTCGGCCTGAGGCAGGCTGTCGCGGCCGTGGAAGTAGCTGGCGGCCAGATCGAAGCGCGGGGCGGCCCAGCTGAACCGCGCGCCACCGCCCATGTTGTCCAGGGTGCGCTCGGGGGCCTCGATGCGGGCCTCGATCTCATTGACGGTGACGTCCTCGAAGGTATCGCCGAAGTCGGAGCCATCGCCCACCATCTCCTCGGCGCCGGGCAGCAACTCCACCCCCTGGCGGGGGAGCACCGCGGGCCAGGCGATGGGTACCCAGACCCCCTCGAGCTGCACCGAGCCCTTGTGCAACAGGGCCCGAGCCACGGGTACGGGCAGGCGAGCGTCCAGGGCCAGAGGGTCTTCGAGGTCCCAGGGATTGACCCGGTCCACCACGTGGAGGCCATCGGCCACACCCCAGGGCACTCGCTGGACGCCCAGCTCGAGGTCCAGGGCCGACAGCCCCAGCTCCCGCAGGTCCACCACGGCTTCCTGCAGTCGCCACGAGGCCCCCAGCACTGCCATGGGGTCCACGGTCTCGTCCATCAGCTCTGCGTCCACCCCGTGGTGCAGGCGCAGATCCAGCTCGAAGCGCGCGTGGGCCCGGGGGTTCAGCTCGGCGTGGGCCCAGCCCCCCACCACGGCGGTGTCGCCGTAGTCCAGCAGCGGGCAGTCCCAAGGCCCGTCACCGCAGTCCTGCAGCCCCAGCCGCACATGGGAGCCCACGTGGCCCCCCACGTCGACGTCGGCCGCCCCAGCCGCGGGCGCGACCAGGGCGGCGAGCAGCTGCAGTGCGGTCAACGGGCCAGGGCCAGCTACCGAGCCGCCGTGAGATCCAGGGTGATCTCGCAGGGATCGGAGGTGACCACGGGGCAGTTGTCCGGGTCTTGCTCGAAGCCGGCGGTCTCGAGGGTAGCCGAGCCGGTGATGGTGTCGGCGCCGGTGATGGTGAGGTCGGCGCTGATGGTGATCTCCACCATGCACTTGGGGAAGTTGTCCTCGTCCAGGGCCACCTTGTCGGGCTGAGCGGTGGGGGACAGGACCATCAGGGCGTCGCCGCCTTCCTCGACCGTGACGTCCATGGCCAGGAAGGGAGCGGGCAGGGCCAGCTCGTAGGAAGCGGGCAGATCGGCCCAGCTGGGAAGCTCGGTGGTGGCGGCCCAGTCGTTGGGGGTGTCGGCGCCGTCGGGCATGAAGATGGGCTCGAAGGAGCCGTCGTAGCAGCCGTCGCTCACGCCGGTGGTGGTGAACTGGAAGGTGCCGCCCTCGAAGGTGGTGAAGTCGAAGTCGGCGGCGGAGTCATCTTTGTCGCCGCAGGCCATCAGGACCAGGGCAGCCAGGGGCAGGATGCGATGCATGGGAGTCTCCTCTCTTGGGGTCAGGGTCTGGAAAGGCTGGTAACCGTGAAAAGCTCGTCGTCCAGTCCGGAGTCGAAGGCCACCTCGGTGGCGGTGGCCGTGGTGGTGCGCTCGCGCTCGAGATCGTCCACCTGCATGGTGTGGGCGAACTGGTAGCCATCCACCTGGCGGAAGTCGGACAGCTCGACCCGACGAAGCGTCGCGCCATCGGCGTCGAGGTGCTCGAGGCGGGTCCAGAGCTGGTCTGCGGTGCGCAGGACGAGGCGGGACTTGGCGTGGCTGTGGGCCTTGGGGTCGATGGGGGTGAGCATGAGCTCGACCTGCTCGGCCCCCTCGCTGACCAGCTCGGCGGTGTACTCCTCGGCGAAGCTGGTGCGAGCCAGATCCTCCATGGAGATGTCGGTGCCCATGAAGGCATCGCCCCGCTGATCGCCGATCACCCGGCGGGTGCGGTCATAGGAAGGCAGGTAGAGGTGCACCACGTCGTCGGCGCCCACCAGCAGCCCCACACCGGCCAGGCGGGGTGGATCCGTCAAGCGGACCAGGCGCTTGTCGGAGCCCTTCTGCCAGATCTCCATGGTGCGGCTCACCTCGCGCCCCTTGCTGTCCTTCATGGCTACCTGCATCACCACGTGGGTGTCGTCGGCAGGAGAGGCCGCGGTGTCGACCTGGGCGAGCCACTCGGCGCCAGTAGCGGCGAAGGACGAGGAGGCGAGCAGGACCAGGATGGGAGCGCTGAAGCCGAACATGGGCGGAATCATCCTCTCTTCCGGGCCCTGCGTCAATGGCAAGCCGCCGCTCGCAGCTCCTCGAGAAAAGTCGGCAGGCCCAGAACCTGGAACCAGCGCACCAACGCGACAGGGATGGAGCCACCCGGATCGTAGTGCAAGGTGGTGACCAGGTGGACCCCGTCACCCTCGGACACCACCGTGTACATGCCGTCGTCTCGCACCACACCCACCCGGCCTTCCAGAGGCGCGGGCTGGGGCACCGCCCTCGACCAGCGGTAGACCTGGCCTCCGGGCACCTGCTCTGTCCACATGCGCAGGGTGATCTCCCGGTCCACCATGGCCGGGGCCTGGTGCACGTGGACCACGAGGCTGCCGCCCTCGACCTCACCGACCACGGTGGAGCTGGCCACCATACTCCAGATCTCCTGGTGCCCGGCCCAGTCCCCCAGCACCGCGTGCAGCCGCTCCGGAGCCACGTCGGGCCAGTGGCACTCGGCCCTTAGGATGGGAAATCCATCGGACTGGGGGGCGGTGCGGGCGTAGGCGCAGCCACCCTCGGCGTGCAAGGGCTCGAAGTCGGTAGAGGGGTCGGCCAGCAAGGTCGCGATGGTGAACAGGAACCACATCGCCACCAGGATACAGGATCGACCCACCCGGCATGGCGTGATCCGAGCCGGAGCTACTCGTCGTCGTCCAGCACGCTCAGGGGATCGTGGCGCACGGGCTGCGGGCCCGCCGTGATGCCGGCCAGATCGGGATCGATACCGTCGTCGGCCTCGCGTCCGCCCTCTTTGGCAGCCTTGCGAGCCGCCTTGCGCGCGGCCTTTTCCTGCGCCTTCTCGAGCTTGCGGGCCTCGTTGATACGCTTCTGGACACTGGGTCGCGACTTCGCCATGGGGCCTCCGTGGGGGGCGAACGCCGGCTTATACTCCGTTTCGCGACTCCAGGTCGACGGGAACCCGACTCCGGTGAAGAAGAGTGCGGCGCCAGCGACCGTTGGGCGCGGCCACACAGGCGGGCTACATGGCCCAGGCTTTCGAACGCAGGCTCTCCCCACGTCCGTTCTTCGAGAGTCCGTTCGCGGCGAACCCGAGAGGAATCGATGCCACGCAAGCCCAACTACCGCTTCGAGCGCCACCAGCGAGAGAAGGCCAAGGCCGCCAAGAAGGCCGCCAAGAAGGCCGAGCGCGAGGCGCGCAGGGCGGCCAAGGCCGCCGAGGCCCAGGCTACCCCCGAAGACGCCACCAGCGACGCGCCGGTGGATATC
Source organism: uncultured Enterobacterales bacterium (assembly GCA_964532635.1). Taxonomy (GTDB): domain Bacteria; phylum Myxococcota_A; class UBA796; order UBA796; family JAFGLY01; genus CALDOK01. The sequence continues at coordinate 140 of CAZHIK010000526.1, read as the reverse complement.
GAGCCCGGGGTCGATGGGCCCTCCAGCACCGAGCCTCCGCAAGACTGATCGCCCGCTCGGGGAGCGCAGCGGCTCGAGACGGGGTTCCACCCCGCTTCCGGGATAGGGGAAGCTCCCCTTCGCCGGAACGAACCATGGTC